>JACCYS010000281.1 GCA_013696365.1 Nocardioidaceae bacterium | reverse complement strand
TGGTGGAGGCGATGCACGCCAACTCCGGCGACAACTCGCGGCTGGCGACCGGCAGCGCCGCCTCGAACGTGGACCTCTATCAGGTCAACTGCACCTTCTATGACGCACTGGGCGGCGACGACGCGCGCTACCTGCTGGCGCGGGCGATCCAGTTGCTCGCGCCTGGTGTGCCGCAGATCTATTACGTGGGGATGCTGGCCGGGTCAAACGACATGGCGTTGCTCGCGCAGACCCACATCGGCCGCGACGTCAACCGGCAGCGCTACACCCGAGACGACGTCGACGCCGCGTTGCAGCGCCCGGTGGTGGCCGCGCTGTGCCGGTTGGTCCGGCTGCGCAACAGCCATCCCGCGTTCGCTGGCGACTTTGAGTGTGCTGGCGGCGGCGCGGAGTACATGGCCCGATGGCAGCAGGGCGACGAGCAGGTCGAGCTGATTGCGGACGTGGCCGCTGGCACCGCGCGGATGTCGTGGACCGACGGCGGCGAGACGCGCTCGGTGGACGATCTGCACGACCTTCCCGACTGACCGGTCGGCTGGGGTCCCAGGCAATGCGCGGCTCTCTTGCCGGCAATCGGTCCCCTGAGCACCACCACCCAGCCCGGCACGGTGCCCACCGAGCCGAGGGTCGCGCTGACAGTCCCGCCACCGGCAGCCCCTACGCACTCGGTTCCGCAAGCACCACTACCACGCCCGCCACCGTGCTCACGGAACCGAACGCCGCCCCAGGACGGTCGCCGCCTGGGCTCCCCGCACGATCAGGCGGTGTCGTCCTCCGTGGCGGCGGCCGTCGCCGCCCGGCCAGCCTCGAGCCGGGCGACGGGCACCCGGAAGGGCGAGCAGGAGACGTAGTCCAGACCGGCGTCATGGAAGAAGTGCACCGACCGGGGGTCGCCGCCGTGCTCACCGCAGATGCCCAGCTTGAGCTCGGGCCGTACGCCGCGGCCCTCCTCGGCAGCGATCCGCACCAGCCGGCCAACGCCGTCGGCGTCGAGGGTCTCGAACGGTGACACGGTGAACACGCCGTTGTCGAGGTAGGTGGCGAAGAACGCCGCCTCCACGTCGTCACGGCTGAAGCCCCAGGTGGTCTGGGTCAGGTCGTTGGTGCCGAAGGAGAAGAAGTCCGCGACCTCGGCGATCCGGAATGCCGTCAGCGCGGCCCGCGGCAGCTCGATCATGGTCCCGACGGGGATGTCCAGCTCCACCCCGGCGTCGCCGGCGACCTGCTGCACGATGCCGTCGGTCTCGTCGCGGATCAGGTGCAGCTCCATCACCGAGCCGACCAGCGGCACCATGATCTCGACCTGCGGGTCACCGCCGTCGGCCCGGCGCTGCGCCGCCGCCTCGGCAATGGCCCGCACCTGCAGTGCGTACAGCCCCGACAGCGCCAACCCCAGCCGCACGCCGCGCAGCCCGAGCATCGGGTTGGACTCGTGCAGGCGCTCCACGGCGGCGAGCAGCCGCTCGTCATCATCGACGGCCTCGCCGCGCTCCTTGGCGAGCGCCACGCGGACGGACAGCTCGGTGCGGTCGGGGAGGAACTCGTGCAGTGGCGGGTCGAGCAGGCGGATCGTCACCGGCAGCCCGTCCATCGCCTCCAGCAGCGCGGCGAAGTCGTCGCGCTGCGGCGGCAGCAGCGCCTCGAGGGCATCCTTGCGGTCCTGCCCGGGCCCGGCGAGGATGACCCGCTCGATCAGCTGGCGACGCTCGCCGAGGAACATGTGCTCGGTGCGGCACAGCCCGATCCCCTCGGCGCCCAGGTGCCGGGCCCGGGTGGCGTCCTCGGCGGTGTCGGCGTTGGTGCGGACCCGCAGCCGTCGGCTGTCGTCGGCGTGGGTGAGCAGCCGGTGCACCGCCTGCACCAGCTCGGCGGTCTGGTCGTCGCCGTCGGTGACGGCGGCGTCCAGCCCGTCGGCGAGGTAGGTCGCCACCGGCGAGTCCATCACCGGCACGTCACCCACGAAGACGTCGCCGGTGGACCCGTCGATCGCTATCAGGTCGCCCTCGGCCACCGAGACGTCCCCGGCCCGGATCGTCTTGTCCTCCTCGTCGACGTTGATCGACTCGGCCCCGCACACGCAGGTACGCCCCATGCCACGGGCCACCACGGCGGCGTGCGAGGTCTTGCCGCCGCGGCTGGTCAGCACCCCGACCGCGGCGATCATGCCCTCCAGGTCGTCGGGGTTGGTCTCGCGACGGACCAGGATCACGTCCTCGCCGGCGGCCGACCGGGCCACCGCGCTCGCGCTGTCGAAGACCACGTGCCCGACGGCGGCGCCGGGCGAGGCGGCCAGCCCGGTGCCCAGCAGCTCGCGCTCACCGCTGCGGTCGAACTGCGGGAACATCAGCTGCGACAGCTGGTCCCCGGTGACCCGCTGCAGCGCCTCGTCGAGGGTGATCAGCTGTTCGTCGACGAGCTGAGCGGCGATCCGGAAGGCCGCCGCCGCGGTCCGCTTGCCGACCCGGGTCTGCAGCATCCACAGCTTGCCGCGCTCGACGGTGAACTCGATGTCGCACAGGTCGCGGTAGTGGGTCTCCAACCGGCGCATGGTGCGGCGCAGCTGATCGGCCGAGTCGGGGTCGAGCCCGGCGAAGTCCTCCAGCGACAGCGTGTTGCGGATGCCGGCCACGACGTCCTCGCCCTGCGCGTTCGGCAGGTAGTCGCCGTAGACACCCTGCCGGCCGCTGGCCGGGTCGCGGGTGAAGCACACCCCAGTACCGGAGTCCTTCCCGAGGTTGCCGAACACCATCGTGCACACGTTGACCGCCGTGCCCAGATCGTGCGGGATGCGCTCGCGACGCCGGTAGAGTCGCGCCCGTTCGGTGTTCCACGAGTCGAACACGGCTCGGATGGCCAGGTCGAGCTGCTGGCGCGGGTGCTGGGGGAACGGTTCACCGGTCTCGTCCTGGATGACCTGCTTGAACGTCTCCACCAGGGTCTTCAGGTCGTCAGCGTCCAGGTCGACGTCGCTATCCACACCCTTGGCGTCTTTGGCGTCCTCCAGGGGCTGCGCGAACCGTTGTCCGTCGATGTGAAGCACGGTCTTGCCGAACATCTGGATCAGGCGCCGGTAGGAGTCCCAGGCGAACCGGTCGTCCGACGAGATCGCGGCCAACCCCTGCACCGAGGCGTCATTGAGCCCAACGTTGAGGACGCTCTCCATCATGCCGGGCATCGAGAACTTCGCCCCGGACCGCACCGACACCAGCAAAGGGTCCTCCGGGTCGCCCAGCTGGCGACCAACGGCGTCCTCCAGCGCGCGCAGCGCCCGGGTCACCTGCACCTGCAGCGCGGCCGGCAGCACGCCGTCGGCGAGGTAGCGCCGGCACGCCTCGGTGGTGATCGTGAAACCCGGCGGCACCGGCAGGCCCAACTTGGTCATCTCCGCCAGGTTCGCGCCCTTGCCGCCCAGCAGGTCCCGCTGGTCCTTGTCGCCGTGGCTGAAGTCGAAGACGTACGTGGTGACCACCGGGTCCTCCTCGAGCCGCAATCACGCCCCGTCAGGTGCGGATCCGATGTCTACCACGTCCTCGAACTCGGTGGTGTTGTCCAGCTCGGTGCCCATGGCGATGTTCGTGACCTTCTCCAAGATCACCTCGACCACGACCGGCACCCGGAACTCGGCCATCATCGCCAGCGCCTTCTCGAAACCGGCGACCAGCTCCTGGGGGTCACGCACCCGGACGGCCTTGCATCCCAACCCCTCCGCCACCTTGACGTGGTCGACGCCATAGCTGTCGAGCTCGGGCGAGTTCACATTCTCGAAGGCAAGCTGCACGCAGTAGTCCATCTCGAACGTGCGCTGGGCCTGGCGGATGAGCCCGAGGTAGGAGTTGTTCACCACCACCTGGATGTAGGGCAGCTTGAACTGCGCACCGCAGGCCAGCTGCTCCACCAGGAACTGGAAGTCGTAGTCGCCAGACAGCCCGACGACGGTCGACTCAGGATCGGCGACACAGACGCCCAGCGCCGCTGGAACCGTCCAGCCCAGCGGCCCGGCCTGCCCGGCATCGATCCAGCCGCGTGGCTTGTAGACGTGCAGGAACTGCGCGCCGGCGATCTGAGACAGCCCGATGTTGCTGACGTAGCGGGTGTCGCGGCCGAAGACCTTTTTCATCTCCTGGTACACCCGCTGCGGCTTGATGGGTACGTCCGGGAAGTCGGTACGACGGTGCAGGGTGCGCTTGCGCTCGGCGCACTCGGCGACCCAGTCGCTGCGGTCCGCGAGGGTCCCGGCGCTTCGGCGCTCGGTGGCCACCGCGACCAGCTGCTCCAGCGCCGCCTTCGCATCGGACACGATGCCGAGGTCCGGAG
>JACCYS010000213.1 GCA_013696365.1 Nocardioidaceae bacterium | reverse complement strand
GACTCGCTGTTCAACACGAAAAGCTGCCCACTTCTGGTACCGATCACCGTCTGCGCGTTCACTACTCCTGCATCGGCAAGCTCGTCGGCGCCCACCTGGCCGAGCAGGGCTTCGCCGGTCAGCGCGGCTCCCTGGACGTCGGATCCGTCGATGGCAACCCGATATACCTGCGGCGCCTGCCTCCCGATCCTGCCCAGCACGCCCACCTCGGTGGGGGTCACCCACGTGGGTGAGGCGAGGTCCCCCAGACCGGTCTGACGCAGCGGCAGCCCGTAGGCGCGGTCGATTCGGCGGACCATCTGCCCGTCCGAGCCACGCACCACCCGAGCGATCACCAAGACCGGCGACCGCTCCTCGCTGGCGGGCCGCCCACCCCGGTAGGGCCCGTTCCAACGCCGCACCAGCGCAGCCACTCGTGCCCCGTCCGGCGAGATCGCGAATTCACTGATGGCTGCCGATGCCAACCGGCCCATCGGTACCGGTCGAGCGCCGGCCCGGTCAGCGACGAGCAGGCTTGTGGTGGATGGTCTGGGTTGGGCAGCGGTTTGCAGCGCCCACAACTGTGCGGTCCGGTCCCATTGTGGGTCGCTCAGTCGAGCGTCGTCGACCTGATGCCAGATGCGTACGTCCGACCGCTCGGCAGCGTTGTACGGTCCGACAATCAGGTGCCTGTCACCGACAACGGCGGCTACCCGTTGCAAGGTTCGCTCGACGCTGAACTCGCCGAGCTTGGGGGCAGGTTTGCCCCACCAACCGTCGACTGAGTCGAGGTCTCGTGACTCGATCAGCGTCAAGCCACCGCGGCGAATGCCGAACAGCAGCGCTCTGGCCGCCGGACCGGAGGGCGCGAACGCCGGCCAGGACTCCGCGGTCTGCACCGGCTCGGCGTCCGGTACATCCAGGTCAGACTCGCCTACCTGTATGCGGACGCCAGCCAGTCCGGTGATCTGCGCCAGCGTCCACGTCAGCTGCGCCGCAAGCTGGGTCCGTTGGTCCGCCGACAGGTTCTCCGCTTGATCATTCAGCTGCACGTCTACGACCCCATCGGACGACCGCATGGGCGCGGAGACGTCCGCAGCTGCATCTGCCGACAGCGCGGTGCTGGCTTGACTCTTGAGCCACGGGGTCGGACCGGCCAATACTCCGCGCACCAGCTGGGTCGGCAGTTGATCGCCAAGGGGCATCCAGACCGGGTCCGGAATCAGCGCTCTACCCCCCGAGTCGAAGAAGTACAGGCTAAAGGGGCGGAAGTACTCGTCGAAGAACTGTGAGCTGATCAGCAGACTGTTCGGCGGGTCAACGATCCGCCAGCCGGTGCCGGTCTGTTTCAGCCGCAGCGAGAGCACCCGCTGGGCCGCCCCGGATGGCGTCTGCCGATAGACCCCCCGCACCGACAGCGTCGCCACCTCGCGGCTGCGCAACTGGACCACACCACTGTCCTTGGCGACGACAGTGAAGGGGGTGTGGATCCCCGTCCGGCGTTCAGGGGACCACGTCTGTGCCGCCTCGTCGGTGAGGAACTCACGGGCCACCTCGGTAGACACCGGGAACGCCTTCATCGCCGTCAGCCAGCCGCGAACGATCTCGTCCGGCCCGGCGCCCGGCTCCGGACCGGACGGCACCACCTGCACCAGGAAGTCGGCCTCGGCGCCACGTGGCGCCACCTGGCGCACCGGCCCGGTGTCAGGCACCGAGACACACCCGGCAAGCAGCGCGGTCGACGCGACCGCACTCAGGGCAGACCGGCTCAGCACTGCACGCAAGCTCATCGGTGCACCCCTCCCGGATGGTCCGCGGTCGTCGGAGCCGCAGTGGTGCGGTACGGCTTGTCCACCCGGCGATCGGTGGGCACCAGTGAGATCGGGGAGCGCTGCAGATCATCACCGGCCCGCTGCGGCAGCGTCAGCCGGAACTGACTGCCTCGACCAGGCTCCCCCCACGCCTGCAGCCAGCCGCCGTGCAGGGTCGCGTCCTCGAGGGCGATGGCCAACCCCAGGCCGGTACCGCCGGACCGCGCCCGGGCCGGGTCGGCCCGCCAGAAGCGGTTGAAGACCAACGTCGCCTCGCCGAGTGCTAGGCCCCTGCCGTGATCGCGGACCGCGATCGCGGCGGCCTCCGCGTCGGCCGCCACGATGACCTCGACCCGCTCGC
>JACCYS010000248.1 GCA_013696365.1 Nocardioidaceae bacterium | reverse complement strand
GGGTGGATGCCACCGAGCGCATAGGCCGGGGGTGCGGGGGCCCCGCCGGTGAGCGCCGCGAGCCCGCGGAGTCCCAGGGCGGGGCCATAGCCGGGCTTCGACGCGGTGGCGAACACCGGGGAGACCGTCACGTAGTCGCAGCCTTCAGCGCCCGCGTCGGCGACCTCGCCGGCGCCGTGGCAGGAGCGGCCGACCAACTCGGGCCGGCGCGTGGGGAAGGCGTCGGTGGCCGCGAGATGCACCGCGTCCCCGTCGGGACCAGCCAGGATCAGCAGCCCGCCGACCGGCTCGAGGATCGCACGCATACGCTCGGCCAGCCGGGCGCGGAGTGCCCTGGGCAGGTCCTTCTCCCGCAGCACCACGGCCCGCGCACCGGCATCGACCGCGGCGGCGGCGACGTCGACCAAGGGGCCGACGCACTGGGACCGGTCCGTGAGGACGAGCAGCGGCGGTGGCCTCATAGGTCGGGGCGCCCCTGCAGCGGCGTGGACGCCTTGGCGTGCCACCGGCGCGGGATCCGACCCGCCTGCGCCGCGAGGCGGCCCGCATCGACTCCGTGCCGCATCGCCAGAGCCATCTGCTCGGCGTCACGGGCACGGGTCACAGCCGAGGCCAGCAACACCGCGTCGCAGCCGAGCTCCATCGCCATCGCCGCATCCGAGGCGGTCCCGATGCCGGCGTCGAGCACCATCGGCACCGACACCAGGTCGCGCATCAGCGCGATGTTGTGCGGGTTGCGGATACCCAGGCCGCTGCCGATGGGGGAGCCGAGCGGCATCACGGCCGCGCACCCGACATCGGCGAGACGCCGGGCCAGGATCGGGTCGTCACTGGTGTACGGGAGCACGGTGAACCCGTCGGCGACCAGCTGCTCGGCAGCATCGAGCAGCTCGAGCGGGTCGGGCAGCAGCGTGTCCTCGTCGCCGATCACCTCGAGCTTCACCCACGCGGTGTCGAAGGCCTCGCGCGCCAGCCGAGCGGTCAGCACCGCCTCGCGGGCGGTCATGCATCCCGCGGTGTTGGGCAGCAGCCGCACTCCGCACCGGTCGAGCACCTCGAGCAACCCTCCGCTGGTCGAGGTCTCCACCCGACGCAGGGCGACCGTGACCAGCTGCGTCCCCGACGCGACGATGGCGCGTTCGAGCACCTCCAGGCTTGGTGCGCCGCCGGTGCCGAGCAGCAGCCGTGAAGTGAACGTCTGCCCGGCGAGCTGGAACGGGTCGGCCGCCTCGATTGGTTGCAGTGCTTGAGCCACCTCTTGCGTGGACATGGTTTCATCCTCCTGCCGTGGCGGCGAGTAGCTCGATGCTGTCCTCGGGCCCTAGTGACGTCGCTTCCCACTGGCTGCGCGGCACAACCTCTGCGTTGACCGCCACCGCGACCCGGCTGCGGTCCTCGGCGCGCCCGCTGACCAGATCCGCCACCGTGGTCTCGTCCTCGACGTCGGTGGCGACGCCGTTGATGGTTATCCGCACTGGTTCCACCTCTCGAATCGGTCCGCAGCGAAGGGGGCGGCGAGATCGGGCAGCTTCCCCGACACCAGCAGCTCGGCGACCGCGTCGCTCGTCACCGGCGTGAGCAGCACCCCGTTGCGGTAATGCCCGGTGGCCAACGCCAGGCCCGGCGTGGCCGATGGTCCAAGGATCGGGGCGTTGTCAGGTGTGCCGGGTCGACACCGGGCGAGGGTCTCGACCAGCTGCAGCTCGGTGACGCCGGGAACGACCTCGATCGCGTCGCGCAGCAGGTCGTGCACCGCGCCGGCGGTGACCGTGGTGTCATAGCCCTTCTCCTCGACCGTGGCGCCGATGATCAGCCGGTCATGTGCAGAGGGGACGAGGTAGACCGGGCGGCCGCGGACCAGGGCACGCACCGTCCCGCCGAGCGGGCCCGGAGACTCGGCGCCACCACGCAGCCGCAAGATCTGGCCTTTGACCGGGCGTACCGGCAGCGGTGGCACACCCGGCAGCGACGCGCTCCACGCGCCGAGCGCCAGCACCACCGACTCAGCAGCCAGTGTGGTGCCGTCGGCCAGCCGCAGGCCGGTGGCCCGGCCGTGCTCGACGCACAGCGCCGCCACCTTGGACCTCACCAGCCGCACGCCGGCTGCCTGCGCCGTCGCCAGCAGGCCGGCATGCAGCGCTCGGGCGTCCACGGAGTGGTCGTCGGCCACCTGCAGGGCGCCGCGCAGCCGCGGCGTCAGCGCCGGTTCGCGCCGCCGTGCCTCACGAGCGGTGACCCGCTCGACGGCCAGCCCCAGCTCGCGTTGGAAGTCGTACAGCTCGTCGAGCGCCCGCATGTCGTCGGCGTCGAATCCGACAACCATCGTGCCGATCGTGCGCAGCCCGACGTCGATGCCGCTCGCGTGCTCGACCTCGGCGACAAACGCGGGGAACCGTGCCAGCGATGCCCGGCACAGCTCGAGCAGCCCCTCCTCCCCATAGGCGGCCTCGGTCACCGGCGCCAGCATTCCCGCCGCGGCGTAGGAGGCGCCGGCCTCGAGGACGTCATCGGCGAGGGTCACCGACAGGCCGCGTTGCGCACAGCGCCACGCCACCCCGAGCCCGATCAGCCCGCCGCCGGCGACCGCGACATCGGCCACCGCGTCGGGCACCGTGGCGGTCAAGGTGAGCCGTCCAACAGCCGCAGCAGCGTCCGGGTCGCGTCCGCCGGATCCACCGCCTCGGAGATGGCTGTCACCACGGCCACCCCGCACGCGCCAGCGGCCAGGAGCTCTGGGGCACGCTGGGCGGTGACCCCGCCGATCGCGATCACCGGGACGTCGACCGCTCTCGCCACTGCGGCGACGCCTGCCGGACCTAGCGGGGCCGGCAAACCGGCCTTGGTGGTGGTCAGGTATGCGGGACCGACTCCGAGATAGTCGGCGCCGGCCGTGACCAGTGCGGCGGCCCCCGCCGGATCCCGTGCGGTCCCCCCGATCAGGTGCCCCGGTCCCGCGATCCGACGCACAGCGGCGATCGGCAGATCCTCGTTCCCGAGGTGGGTTCCCATGGCGTCGACGGCGAGTGCCACGTCGGCGCGGTCGTTGACGATGCAGGCCGCCCCGGCCGCCGTACAGAGCTCTACGACCCGACGCGCGAACTCATACAGCACCCGATCGGTGCAGCCCTTCGCGCGGACCTGCACCACCGGGGCGCCGGCCGCGACCGCCGCCGCCACCACCGCGAGTGCGTCGCGGCCACCACGCGCGTCGGTGAGCACATGCAGCCGCCCGAACCCAGTCCTCATTCCAGTCCTCAAACCGGCGTCCCACGCCTGCGGTCGCGCGCCACCGCTGGCAGCCCGACGACGACGGTGAGGACCGCCGCCACACCGAGACTGACCAGCGAGGCCGACCAGCCATTGGCCGCCTCGATGCCCAAGTCGCCCTGACGCTCGGACCACCACGCCGTCCAACCCGCGCCCGGCCCGGCAAAGAACGTCGGCAAGGTGAGCTGGTAGGCGACGAAACCGGCGGCCCAGGCCAGCAGCAGCAGTGGCCGGGCGGGAGCGGTCCCCGAGACATCCCACCCACCCCGGGGCAGTACGTAGTAGGCGACGACGAGCACCCCGACCAGCGGGACGAAGATCGACCCGATCAGGAACAAGAACGGCTCATAGGCGACGATGTCGAAGCTCAACGCGAGCAGCGTCGCGAGCGTTCCCACGCCCACGGCCATGACCCGGCGGTCCAGGCGCGCGGCGATGTTCTGGCTCGACACCGCGGTCGAGTAGACGTTGGCGAAGGCCTCGTCCAGCTCGATGACGACCAGGACCAGCAGCGCGAGCGCACCCAGCGGCACCGCCAGCAAGGCGTCGATGACGTCGAGTCCCCCGGCGTCGTACGCCACGAGGGCGAGCACGCCTAGGGTGAAGAAGACGATCGTTGCCGCGCCGTAACCGAGTCCCGCACCGACTCCCGCCGTCCGGGCGGTGCGCACATGACGGGTGTAGTCGGCAGCCAACGGCGCCCACGACACAGGCAGGGCGATCACGACATCGACCGCGGTCCAGAACGACGCCGCCTGACCGGCCTGCGGCCGGGCCGGCAGCGGCTGGGCAAGAACCTGGACGAACAGATAGACCACTGCGACCAGGGCGACCCAGACCGCGTAGCGGGCCAGCAGGCGCACCACCCCCAGCGGGCGCAGGGCCATGGTGGTGGCCAGCGCACCGGCACCGAGGACCCACGGCCACTCAGGGGTCCCTAGGATGCGCGAGGCAGCCTCGGCGATGACCACGATCTCGAAGGTCGCCCACCCTACGCATTGGGCCAGGTTGGCCACCGTCGGCACATACGACACCCGCCGGCCGAGCAGGCCGCGCAGCAGAACCATCGCCGGTACGCCTTCGCGCGCGCCCGGAGCCGCCGCCAGCCCCAGCAGAGTGCCACCGATGACCGCCCCCACCACGATCGCTAGCAGGCTCACCCACAGCGGGCGGTTCGGCAAGACCACGTAGACCGCGGCCACCGGCAGCAACAAGCTGATGCCCAGGTTCCACCAGAACGCGGTAGTCGAGGCAAGCCCGAGCGGCCGCGGCGGGGATGCCGCCAAGGTCAGCGGAGCCTCAAGCACCCCCACGGGGCGATGCGTACCAGACGTGTCCATGCGCGCTCCCTACGCCGGCATTACCCGGTCAGGTTCCAGCGGTCAGCGGCACATCCAGCCGCAATCTCAGCCCGGTCGTTCCGAGCTCCCGCACACAACGCCACCACTTTACGCCAGGGTGGTCCACCAGGCCGCGGGTGCCCCCCGCTCCTCCGGTGGCATGAAGCCCGACGTGCCCGGTGACCGAGCCACCGCGCCGGGTCGTCAAGTGTTCTGGGATACGGGCACCGAGCCTTCCGCGTGGTTGGCGCCTGGGTCAGCCCACGTAGGCCACCCAAACTGGGCTGAACGTTCATCCAGGCGCAGCCGGTACGTCACCCGGCTCTGGGCGAATGAGACTGTACGCACACATAGTCTCGGAGGTCTGAATGCCTGCCCAGCCCACCGCCTCATTCGGGGTGTCTCGTCGCGCCGTACTCCTAGGTGGAGCGGTCGCCGCCGGTGCCACGGCTCTCGGCATGCCGCCCGCCGCGGCACTCGCGGCCCAGCCGGCGCGCCCGATCCGTGATCCCTTCACCCTCGGCGTCGCGTCCGGCGACCCGCTCCCCGGCGGCGTCGTCCTGTGGACCCGGCTGGCCCCGGACCCGCTGTCCGGCGGCGGGATGCCGGACAGACCGGTGCCGGTGGCGTGGCAGGTCGCGACCGACGAACGGTTCCGGGACGTGGTGGCCAGCGACGCAGAGGTCTCCCGGCCCGGGCTCGGCCACTCCGTGCACGCCGAGGTCGAGGGTCTGCGACCTGGCGCCGAGTACTTCTACCGATTCCGGGCGGGCAGCGAGCTGAGTCCGGTCGGCCGCACCCGCACGGCACCAGCCAGGGGAGCGCGCCTCGACCGGTTCGCGTTCGCCTTCACCTCGTGCCAGGCCTACCCGCACGGCTACTTCACCGCCCACCGGCACATGTCGGAGGAGGATCTCGACCTGGTCGTCCAGCTGGGAGACTACATCTACGAGGGAGCCCCGGACCCCGCCTCGCTCCGCCCGCACGAGGGAACCGGCGAGCCGGTCAGCCTGGTCGAGTACCGCAATCGGTACGCGCAGTACAAGGCGGACGCCGACCTGCAGGCCGCCCACGCCGCCTTCGCCTGGGCCGTTGTCCTGGACGACCACGAGATCGACAACAACTGGGCCGACGAGGTGCCGCAGGATCCTCAGACCCAGCCGCGTGACGCGTTCCTCGCCCGCCGGGCCGCTGCGTTCCAGGCCTACTACGAGCACATGCCGCTGCGCAGGTCCTCGCTCCCGAGCGGCATCGACATGCAGCTCTATCGCCGCCTCACCTTCGGCGACCTCGTCGATGTGCACCTGCTGGACACCCGGCAATATCGCAGCGACCAGGCCCTGCAGGACCAGCGCTTCGACCCCGCTCGCACTATCCTCGGGGACGAGCAGGAGTCCTGGCTTCAGAACGCCGTCGCGGGCCCGACGGCCCGGTGGAACATCCTGGCCCAGCAGGTGTTCTTCTCCCAGCGCGACTTCGCCGCGGGACCGGCCGTCAACCTCAGCACCGACGCCTGGGACAACTATGTGGCAGACCGCGACGGCCTGCGCGACCACGTCGCCGCAGTGGGGACCCCGAACCCGGTCGTGCTCACCGGCGACGTCCACGCCAACTACGTGTGCGACGTCAAGGCCGACTTCGACGACCCCGACTCGGCCACCGTCGCCACCGAGCTGGTGGGTACGTCGATAAGCACTGGCGGCGACGGTGTCGACCAGAACCCGAGCGACGCGGTGCAGCTGTCGGAGAACCCGCACATCAAGTTCATCAACCGCAACCGCGGCTATGTGCGCAACGTCATCACCCCGGCTGGCTGGACCGCCGACTACCGCGTGGTCGACGTGGTCACCACGCCGGGGGCACCGGTCCGTACCAGGGCGTCGTTCGCGATCGAGGACGGCGTTCCGGGGGCCCAACCCGTCTGACCACCGGCTGCACGGTCCTTGTCGTCCTCGGCTGATGAGCAGCCGCCCGGGGCGGCCAGCAGACTCGCTACCCGCCGCGCGGCCGAGTGCGCCGTGCTGGTAGTCCGGTGGCCGCCCACGTGCGTAGCACGCCCGCGGAGGTCA
>JACCYS010000242.1 GCA_013696365.1 Nocardioidaceae bacterium | reverse complement strand
CGGGTCGGGCTGGTCGAGGCCCGCGACCTCGCGTCGGGCACCTCCAGTCGCTCCAGCAAGCTGATCCACGGCGGTCTTCGTTACCTGGAGATGCTGGACTTCGGGCTGGTCGCCGAGGCCCTCCGTGAGCGGGGACTGCTCATTCAAAAGCTCGCACCGCACCTGGTGCGGCCGGTGCCGTTCCTGTATCCGCTCAAGGGCCGCGGCTGGGAGCGGCTATACGCCGGCTCCGGCGTCCTGCTGTACGACACGATGGCGCTGCTGTCCGGGCGTGGCCGGGGCGTTCCGCACCACCGGCACCTGACCCGTGAAGGAGCGCGGGCGATCGCCCCGGCGCTGCGAAAGGACGCCCTCATCGGCGCGCTGCAGTACTACGACGCGCAGGTGGACGACGCCCGGCACACCATGTTCATCGCCCGTACCGCTGCCGCATACGGCACCTCGATCGCCGCGCGGGCCCGCGTCACCGCGCTGCTGCGCGAGGGCGAGCGGGTCACCGGCGCCGTGGTCCACGACCTCGAGAGCGGTCGCGAGCTGCGGGTTCGTGCCCGCCAGACCGTCAACGCCACGGGGGTGTGGACCGACGAGACCCAAGGGCTGGCCGGCGAGCGCGGCCTCTTCCACGTGCGGGCCAGCAAGGGCATCCACCTGGTCGTCCCGCGGGACCGCATCCGGTCAGACTCCGGGCTCATCCTGCGTACGGAGAAGTCGGTGCTGTTCGTGATCCCGTGGGGTCGGCACTGGATCATCGGCACCACCGACACCGACTGGGCGCTGGACAACGCCCACCCGGCGGCCAGCAAGTCCGACATCGAGTACCTGCTCGACCACGTCAACGCCGTGCTCGAGACCCCGCTGACCCACGCCGACGTCGAGGGTGTCTACGCCGGCCTGCGACCGCTTCTGTACGGGGAGTCCGAGGCGACCTCCAAGCTGTCTCGCGAGCACGCGGTGGGGCATCCGGCGCCGGGGTTGGTGGTGGTCGCCGGCGGTAAGTACACGACGTACCGGGTGATGGCCAAGGACGCGGTCGATGAGGCCGTGCACGGCCTTGTCCGTGACCTCGAGCGGGCGGTGCCCGCCTCGGTGACCGCGGACGTGCCGATGCTCGGCGCCGAGGGCTGGGACGCGCTGTGGAACCAGCGTCACGTGCTCGCTCGCCGGGCCGGGTTGCACCCGGTGCGGGTGGAGCACCTGCTCAACCGCTACGGCTCGCTGGTGCACGACGTGCTCGACCTGATCGATGCCGACCCGTCGCTGGGGGAGGCGTTGCCGGGCGCCGACGACTACCTGTGCGCCGAGATCGTTTACGCCGCGTCGCACGAAGGGGCCAGGCACCTCGACGACGTGCTCACCCGGCGTACCCGCATCTCGATCGAGACCTTCGACCGCGGCCTGGGCGCATGCGACAAGACCGCATGGCTGATGGCCGACGTCCTCGGTTGGAGCAAGGAGCAGGTCGACGTCGAGGTGGAGCACTACCGCCAGCGGGTGGCCGCGGAGCGGGAGAGCCAGCAGATGCCGGATGACGAGACGGCCGACGCGGCCCGGCTCGGTGCGCCCGACGTGGTGCCGCTCAGCTGACCACAGACCGATCGGTCAAGCGGGAAATAGGGCGTAAGCATTAGGGCCGCCACTGCATCTCGTAGTCGGGATGGTCGGCGTAGGTGACCGCGAGATAGCGAAGCACCCGCTCAAAAAACTGCATCTCGGTGACCGTCTGCTCGCGAGGCAGATCGCTCGCCCCTTGCGGCTCCAGCGCGAACAACTCGGTCACCTGATCGGGGTCCGCGTCCAGCGTGTTCTGCACGATCTGACGTTTGGCCTCGCACGAGATCAGCACCCGTGCTGGGCTGTGCCGTGCGGTGTGCAGCACCTCGGCCGAGTTGCTGTCGGCTGTCTGCGGATCGGCGGCCGCGCTCTCCTCGTAGGCTTGGCGAGCAAGCGCCTCGTCCTCGTTGATGCGGCTGAGCAGGAACTGGGCGAGCGAGCGGCCAAGGCTGTCGGTTGCGAGCATGCGCCGAACGATAGGGCCAGTGTGGGGGTTTCGTCCCGGTTCTTCCGGGCTGAGGATCGGCCGGTGCGACGGGGCCGAAAGAATGCGACACAACTCACAGCTCCCGCGGCATCTTCGCGGTACCTCAAGCAGTCTATAGAGGTTACCGTGAAGGAGTCACATCGAGCACCACCCGAGCCCAGGAGTCCCCATGTTGTACCTCGTCGGGGCCATCGTCGCGATGGTTCTGATCAGCACCGCCCTGAACATCACCGACCGTCGGCCGGGTTTGAGCCTGACCGGCACCGCGAGCCCCGTGCTCGCAGCGGACCAGGCTGCCCCCGCCACCGGGGTCTGGTCGCTGGCTGAGCGCGAGCTCGGCTTCTATGGCGCCTTCGAGGCTAAGAGCGCCCGCTAGAACACCCACAGACCTCACCGCTGAGCCGGTGTCCCCAATGCGGGGGCACCGGCTCAGTGCTGTTCGTGCTGCTGGGGTGAGTGACGGGACTTGAACCCGCGGCCCCCTGGACCACAACCAGGTGCTCTACCGGCTGAGCTACACCCACCATCGAGCGCCCGACCGCTGGCCGCGGCGCCCGGAGGAGTGTATCGGTCGGTGACTCAGCCTTCGGTGGCGGCTGACAGGGCGCCGCCGTGCTCGGATGCCAATGCCTTCGCGGTGTCACTGTCGGGGCCGGGCTTCGGTACGAACACGGCGGCCCGGTAGTAGCGCAGCTCCTCGATGCTCTCGCGGATGTCTGCGAGCGCCCGATGCCTCCCAGACTTCTTCGGTGCGGCGTAATAGGCACGCGGGTACCACCGTCGCGACAGCTCCTTGATGGAGGAGACGTCGATGATCCGGTAGTGCAGCCATCCCTCCAGCGCGGTCATGTCGCGACCGAGGAACGCCCGGTCGGTTGCCACCGTGTTGCCCGCCAACGGCGCGTTGCGCGGCTCCGGCACATGCTCACGCACGTACGCCAGAACCTGCTGCTCCGCCTCATCCAGGCTCACCCCGGTGACCAGCTCGGCGAGCAGGCCCGACGACGTGTGCATCTCGCGAACGACGTCGGGCATCTGATCGACGGCTGCCGCTGGCGGTTTGATGACAATGTCAACGCCGTCGCCCAGCACGTTCAGCTCGAAATCGGTCACCAGTGCCGCAACCTCGACGAGCGCGTCTGTGCGCAGATCGAGTCCGGTCATCTCGCAGTCGATCCAGACCACCTTGTCGTTCACCACTGCACCCTACGCGTCCCGACTGCCGCTGGGCCCCGGGTCCGAGTCGGCGGTGTACCAGCTCGCGAGCTCGGCGAAGCCCTGCTCCAGACCGACTTGCGGGGTCCACGCCAATGCCTGCCGGGTGCGCCGCTGGTCGAACCAGTGCGCGGTGCTGAGTTGTTCGACCAGGAAGCGGGTCAGGGGAGGAGCGTCGCGCCGGTCGAGCAGCGCCCACGCGGCCTCGACGCCGGCTCCGGCAAGGCGTGCCGATGCGACAGGCAGCCGGCCGCGGGGCAGCGGGGCGCCGGCTGCGGCGCACAGCCGCGACAGGATCTCGGCAACCGGCCGCGGCTCACCATTGGACACGACCAGCGCCTCGCCGTGCAGGTCAGCGTCCAGTGCCGCGACCAGAGCGTCGACAGCGTTGCTGACGTACGTGGTGTCGATCAGCGCGGCGCCAGACCCGATCAACGGCAGTCGGCCCGCGCGTGCCCGGGACACGATACGGGCCACCAGCTGAGTGTCGCCCGGCCCCCACACCAGGTGCGGACGGATGCACAGCACGGCCAGCCGCTGCGAGTCCGCCGCCAGCACTTCGAGCTCAGCGACCGCTTTGGAGCGTGCGTAGTGACCGCGCGCACGCTGCGGGTCGGCTGGTTCGGCACCGACACCGACGAGGGGGTTGCCTGCGTGCGCCACAGCGGGTGACGACACATGCACCAACCGACCGACACCTCCGGCGCGGCAGGCCTCGAGGACGGCGCGGGTGCCCTCGATGTTTACGCGCGCGTAGTCGGCCCAGCGGCCGACGACATCCACCTTGGCTGCGAGGTGCACGACTGCGTCCTGACGTGCCGCCGCGTGAGCTACGACGGCGCTATCGGCGACGTCACCCAGCACCTCGCCGCACGCCAACCCCGACGGACGCCGCTGCAGAACGGTCACCTCGTCGCCACGCCTCAACAGTGCGGAGGCGACGCCGCGGCCGAGCATGCCGGTCGCGCCAGTGACCAGGACCCTCACGACGGGCGACCGGCAAGCACGCGTCCGGCCCAGCGAGCGATCGTTCCCCGGTCGACCTTGGAGGCATGCCGAAGGTCGACCGGCAGCTCCGACACCACCAGTACGGCGGCCAATGGCACCCCGGCAGCGCGCCGCACCGTGTCGGCAAGCGCCGGGGTGGCCAGCGGCGACGAGCGTCGCCGCAAACCCTCTGCCGGCACGACCACGACGACGACCTGTTGGGCGCCTGCGGGGCCCACCCCGACCGCGGCGGCAGCTCGCACGGGGGCCGTTGCCTCGACGCGCTGCTCCAGCCCGACGGGGGTGAGGACGCCCGCGGCCGTGCGGAGCACGTGTTGCAACCGTCCCTCGACCCAGAGCCGGCCGTCGGCGTCCAGGTGGCCGACGTCGCCGGTGCGGTGCCAGCCCCGATTGCGCCCGCTGGCTCGCTCGGTCGCCCACAGTGAGTCGTAGCGGTCCTTGACATGCGCGGCTCGTACGCAGATCTCCCCGGTGACATCTGGTGCTGTGGTCAGATCCCCGTCGTCCGCCTCCGACACGCTGCTCACCGCAACCTCGACGCTAGGCAGGGGCCACCCCACACAGACCCCGTTTCCGGTGCCCGCAGCCTCGATCTCGACCAGGCTGATGTCGGTGACAGGCAACGCCTCGGTCATGCCGTACGGCGTGTGCGCCTCGGCCGCGGGCAGCACCTCTTGCAGTGAGCGCAGCAGAGGGGCGGGCACTGGGCCGCCAGCCGACATCAGCAACCGCACCCGTTGCAACGACTGTCGCTGCGATGCAGACAGCTCGCCGGCGCTGGCATGCACGCTGCGCAGCGCCGCCGGGGAGGCGAACACGACCGTGGCGTCGACTGCCTCGACGGCGTCGGCCAATGCCGCTGCGGTGAGGCTGGCGGGCGCGGTGACATCGATGTCGGGCACCGCGGAGGCGATTCCGAGGCCCGGCCCGTACAGCGCGAACGGTGCGAACGCTGCCACGATCCGGTCATCGGGCCGGAGAGTGTAGGTGGCCGCGATCAGATCCAACTGGGCCGCCACCTGCCGGTGGCGATACACCACGCCCTTGGCGGGCCCGGTCGCCCCGGAGGTGAACACCACCGCGCATTCGTCGTCACCGACGGGCGGGGGTGGCGTAAGCGAGGAACGGCCGCGGCGGGCAAGCCCGGACATCGTCACTGTGCCCGGCTCGTGGCGGTACTTGTCGTGGCGGTACTTGCTGACGATCGGCCAAGCAGCAGTGCGACCCACGCCCCCGATGCCAGCCAACACACCGTCGCCGGCCACGATCCGGGTGCCGGGCAGTCTCATCACCCGCGCAGCAGCCAATCCCTGAGCTGTGCCGATCACGTGCGCGACGCGCGCTCCGCGCAGTGCTCGCCCCATCCCGCGCAGCCCGAGACCCTTGTCGGCAATCACCACTACCCCGCCAGCTCGCCACACGGCATAGACCGCCGTCGTCAGGTCAACCGAGGGTGGCACCAGCAGCGCCACCCGATCACCTGGCCGTACCCCGGCTGCGACCAGCCCGGCGGCGACATCACGCACTTGACGGGCGAGATTCGCCCAGGTCGCCGTCTGGCCACCGACCTCCACCACCGCGGCTGAGGCGTCCTCTGCTCGCGCCTCCAGCTGCTGCCACAACGTCCTGGCGCCGGTGGCCGTGCCGTTGGTGTTGGCACGCGGCGCCGGCGCCTCGCCGCCAAAGGCATCGAGATCAGCGATCCATTGGGTGACGTCGGCGGCATAGTGCGGGGCGTCCTCGGGAACCAAATGCGATGCCTGCTCATAACGGTGCACCTGGGCTTGCGGCATTCGCTGCTGCAGATCGTCCAGATAGGGCTGACCGAAGACGAGGTCCCGGGGGCCCCACAGCAACAGGGCGGGCACCTCAAGCTCGCAGGTGGCTTTGGCGATCTGCTGCAGCCGCAGGTGGCTGGGGTGCCGAGCACCGAACGGGATGTCTGCCACAAAGTCGGCCACCGCCTGGCGCCGACGTGGATGCGCGTACGGCGCTGCGAACGCGGCGCGCACCTCGCCGGGCAACGCCGGGCGCGACAGCGCGGTGGTGCCCCGGACGAACATCGACGTGCGTGCACACACCGTCTGACGCACCCCCGGCAGGTGCGCTAGCCGGATCACCGCTGGACCGCGCGTGTTCGCTGGCTGGTGCACGGCGGTGTTGGTGAGCACAACGCCGCACAGCTGGTCGCGATGCTCGGCGGCCCAGCCCAACGAGATCGGGCCTCCCCAGTCGTGCGCCACTGTGACGACCGGCCCGGTGATACCAAGAGTCGCGGTGAGCGCATCAAGATCGCGCACCCGCTCGTCGAGCGTCCGGGCCCCATCGGGGTGTTCGGAATAGCCCATGCCCAACTGGTCCGGCGCCACCACCCGCCAGTCTCGGGGGGCGGTCGCCAACAGCCCACGCCACAGGTACGACCAGGTGGGGTTGCCGTGCACGCACAGCACGGTCACCGTCGGCTGCCGGCTGTCCGAGGGCAGTCGACCCGACCAGCTGTCCAGCAGATGCCAGATGTGCGCACGCCCGCTGGTGTCGGCGACGCTGACGAGTCTCGACCAGGCCGGCTCGAGTCCGGGCAGGTCTGCAGGCGGCGACGAGGCGCCGTCGATCACCAGCAGAGCTCGGTGAACGAGGCGTTCAGCCCCGAACCGATGCCCATCAACAGCACCCGGTCACCCGGCTCCAGGTCCTGAGCTTCCTTGGCCAACGTGTATGGCACCGATGCCGGCCCGATGTTGCCGTACATGGGGAACGTAAGCGGCACTCGGGACTCATCGATGCCCAGCGCCGTGGTCATGCCGCTGGTGTGCACCTGAGAGACCTGATGGATCACATAGCGGTCCATCCCCTCGGCCCAGGCGAACTCACCTGCTGCGTCTGCCCACAGCTTCGCGGTCAGCTCGAGACCGGCCTCGAGCAGGCCGCGCGCGTTGGTGCGCATGTGCTCGATGTCGCCCACACACAACTCGTGGTGCGAACTGCTCGCGCGGGTGGCACCGCCGATGATGCGGTGCCCCTCGGGGTGCAGGTCGGCGCGACCCAGGACCATCGCTGCCGCGCCCGACCCCAGGGTGAGGGTGGCGAACTCGTCCATCACCTGGTTGGCGGTCACGTCAGGCCCCGTCAGCCGTTTGAGCGTGTGCTCCTGGACGGCGCGAGCGTCCTCACCGTTCACGATCAACGCGTAGTCGATCTGACCACACTCGATCATGGCTGCGGCGATCTGCATGCCGTTGACGAAACCGAGACAGGCGTTGGCGACGTCGAAGTTCTGGCAGGTGTCGGGCAACCCCAAAGCGTTGTGCACCGCTACTGCGGTGGACGGCTCCAGGTGCGCCCGGCTCACCGAGGTGTTCACCAGCAGCCCGATCTGGGCGGCGTCCACACCAGACTCTGCGATGGCCTTGGCACCGGCCATCGCGGCACCATCTGCGAACGTGACCTCGTCTGCCCACCAGCGACGCTCGCGGATGCCGACAAGGCTCTCCAGCATGCCTGGCCGCAAGCCGACCCGTTCGTAGGTCGCGCTCAGCTCGACGTCAAACTCCTCGGACGTGACGATGCGGGGCGCGTCCACCGCTTCGACCGACAAGATGCTGGTGTTGGACGAGCGATAGATCCTCTTGCCGGACATGCACTTCCTTTCGTGGGCGGTCTCGTTGACCCAGCTGCCCGTCTCCGCGGCAGGCCCGATGGCGAAAAGCGGGGCACACGTTTCGTACCGCCGTCGGGTGAGTCTACGACCTTGCGGACCATGCCCCGGCCCAGCGCTTCTGCTACGAGGTTCCGCCAGCGCTAGCAGTCTTCCGCGCGCTGGTCTTCTTTGCGGGTGCGCGTTTAGCGGGTGCCTTCCTGGCGGTTGTCTTCTTCGCAGCCGTCTTGGCTGCAGCAGACCGTGAGCTGGTGGCCTTGACCGTCCGCACCGCCGCCTTGGCCTCACCGTCCTCCAGGGCGCTGGTGGCATCCTCGGTGGTCACCTCTGCCTGCACCTTGGCCAGCTTGGCCAGTTGCTTCTCTGCCTCGTCGCGGTGGCGGGACAACTGCTTTTCCGCCGCGCTGCGCTCCTTGCGCAGCGACTCGACAAGCTTCTCGCGCTTTTCCACCTTCTTGCCGAGCTGCTTGGCCTCCTTGCGGGCGGCCTTCAGCGCAGCCTTCTCGCGTTCTAGCGCGTCGCTGGCCTCGTCGTGGTCCTTGACGATCTTGGCCGTTCGGGCCTGCTGGGTCTCCAGCGTCGAGGCCGCGTGGTCGGCTTTTCCTTGACGGCGCTTGACCTTCTCGGCGGTGCCCTTTTCACTGCTGTCTGTCATCTCGCACTCCTCTCATCATCCCCGCACCTCACGTTTCGTCCCGGCCCAGCGATCGCGCGGAGAGCGCCATTGTCAACCCCAGTCAGCGTTCGTGCCTGTCGGCACCCACTTTGGGGTCGCCAACCGTCACATCCGCCAAGTGAACGTGCATGGCAGCGACGCTGACCTCGGAGGCCACCGAGCCGAGCAGTTGCGCGATCCGCTCCGATGCGACCCGTCGCACGGTGTCGGCAAGCGGGATCAGCACCGTGCCGTAACGCACGGCGAGCTCAACCAGCACCCCGGTACACACCTCGGCTCCCGACCCCTGGCTGCCATCGGGGTCCGGCGACCGCGTCTGCACGATGATCCGTAGCACCTCGCAGTCGGCGACCTGGTCGATGCTGGCACGCAGGTACGACACGACCACCTGCTCGGTCACATGAAAGGGCCCGCCACTTGCCACGGCATGCAGCGGCCGCGAGGGCCGGGTCGCGGTAACCACCCGAGAGAACACGAGATCAGCGACCTCCACCCAGCGCTCGTCGACGTGTTCCCGGAGTCGACCGGCAGCGCTGCGGAGCACCGCTGCATCGCGTGAAACGGGGGCAGGGGTGCTGGCAGCAGTGTTGGCGCCGCTCGACCAGTCCGTGGTCATCGCCACTGCTCCATTCTGTCCGCGAGATTGGCACGTGCTCGGTGCAGCTGCCCACGGACGACTGCGGGGCTTGTTTGCAGCACCTCGGCAATCTCGGCGTAGGAGAGCTGTTCGACCTCGCGCAGCATCCAACTCGCGCGCTGCCGCCAGGGCAGTTCGACCAGTGCCACATCCAGCGCCCTACGCAGATCGGTGGCCACTGTGACCTCTTCAGGTGCCGAGCCTTGGTTAGTCGGGACCTCGGTCAGCGTCTGGTCGTCTACCGGTCGCGGGCGATGGCGGCGGCGGGCACTCAGACACTCGTTGGCCACCAGCCGGAACAACCACGTCTTAAGTGCTGAGTCCCCGCGGAAGGTGCCCAGGTGAATCCACGCTTTGGTGAGGGCTTCTTGGACCGCATCTTCACCGGCGTGGTGGTCCCCGTCCAACATCCGCACGGCGTAGCGATACAGCGACGCGCCATGCCGCCCGACCAACTCGGCAAACGCGACACGGTCGCCGAGACCACTGCGCCGCGCCAGGACCTCATCAGAACGCAAACTGGCCATCTCGCCCACACGTGCCAAGGCCTCCACAGCACCTCTCAATCAGTGGGGCAGGATCGGCGAACGCTCCCTTGAACGTCCCGCAGCATAATCCGCACGATAAGGTGACCCGGATCACACATGACGAGACGTGACGAATCGGGCACACCGACGTCTACGTCTATGTCTGCACACTGCGGCCGCGCGTAGCGCGCTGCGCCCCCAACGGAAGGACCACTCGTGACCAGCACGACCCCCAGCACGCACCCCAGCACAACCTCGAGCACCAGCCAGTCGTCGTCCTCATCGGAGTCGTCTTCGTCGGACACCGGCAACGCGTTGGTCACCTCGCAAGGTCGTACGACGATCGCCGACTCCGTCGTCGCCAAGATCGCCGGTATCGCCACCCGCGATGTGTCTGGCGTACACGCCATCGGTGGCGGTGCTGCCCGGGCAGTCGGAGCGATCCGGGAGCGCATCCCAGGCAGCCGCACCAACCACAGCCAGGGCGTGTCGGTTGAGGTCGGCGAGCGACAGGCCGCGGTCGACGTCGAGCTCATCGCCGACTACGGCGTATCCATCGTTGACTTGGCCGACGGCATCCGACGCAACGTGATCAGTTCGGTCGAGCGCATGACGGGGCTCGAGGTCGCCGAGGTCAACGTGACCGTTGCCGATGTGTTCTTGCCGACCGAGGACAACCAAGACTCGAAGAACGACGACGACTCCGACAACCAGCCGCCGCCGCGCGTCCAGTGACCGCGTCAACGTCGAACGAGCCGACGCAGGCGTCGGCGGACGGGCCCGCGTCAGACCCCACAGCCCCGGGGGCTGAGCTCGCTGACGACGTCGTTGCCGCAGTCGTTGCCGTGCCCGGAGTTGCCGCCATGCACTCCGGTCGCATCGGTGAGGTGGCGACCTACCTGCCCGGCCGCCGAGTGGCTGGGGTCCGGGTGCGGGCCGACCTGGTGGAGGTACACGTCACCGCCAACTGGGGCTCGGATTTGCTCCCGTTGGCGGACGCGATTCGGCTCGCAGCGGCGTCGGTCGCCAGTCGGACAGTGCACGTGGTCATCCAAGACGTGCTCGGTCCGATCGAGGATGGGCCGGCCACCGAGGCATGACAGGCGGGCCAGCTGGCGGACAACGGGAGCAGTGGGCTGCGCACCGTCGTCGGGTGGCGCGCACGCATCACCCTGACCTGGGTGGTGACCCGGATGAGTTCATTCGCTTGTTGAATCAGGTTGATGCCAGGTTCGGCCAGCATGATGGGCGCCGCCGGCCGGACGATTCGGCACCTTCGGCGTTGAAGCGGGCGCGCTATCGCCTGCGGCGCCAGCGTAAGGCTGGAGCCAGCAAGATCAGATCGGCACTACCGCGGGGATTTCCCGGGGCCCGGCGCAGCATCGAGCTGTGACTGCGGCGCGGTACCGGGCCACGTCCGATTTTTCACTTAGCCGTCCCTGATCGGGTCGGCGGCAAGGAGAGATGATGACCACTTCAACCCTCGGCTTGATCGCTGGTCTGCTGCTGGGGATCGCCGCAGCCGTCGGCGGTTTCAGCGCTTTCCTGCTCGCCCTGGTTCTCGGAATCGTCGGATACCTGCTCGGCGGGCAGTTCGACGGCGAGATCGACCTCAGCTCGCTGGTGGGTGGCCGGCGTCGTGAGTGACTCGCCAGCAGAGACGTCTCCCACAGCTCCGGAGAGACGTGGCGAGCTGCACATTGTTGCCAAGGCCATCGAGCGATTGGCCACGCTCGCCGCGGGGAGAGTGCCGGGCGTGACCCAGACGGCCTCCGGGTTGGACAAGGTGGTGGGGCGCAGCTATCCACGCGCCGACAGCACCGTCGCTGGTGACACCGTCCGGCTCAGCATGGACATCGCAGTGCTGTGGCCACACGGCGCTGGCGAGGTTGCCCGGGGCGTCCGTTCCGAGGTCACCCGCGAGGTGGGCAACCTGACCGGGCTGTCGGTGGCGTCCGTTGACGTCACCGTGGCGCGCTTCGAGCAGCAGGCTGCCAGCACCAGCTCGGCGACGCCCAAGAGGAGGGTCGAATGAGCAGCCCCGTAACCTCGCCTGCGGCTGACGGTTCCGACACTGCCGAACCAGCCCACAAGGCTGACCGGTCGGCAACCGAACCGAACCAACAAGCGGCTACCCCCCCACCGACCGCCAAGGACCCGCGCGGCTTCGCGAGAGTCACCGTGTTTGGTGTCCTATGGGCGCTGGCGCTCATCGCACTGGCTGTGGTCGCCGGCCACGACGCGCTGGTCTACGGCAAGCTGATCTCCGGCAAGCCTTGGCTGGACAGCGCGCTGACCGCCGTTGACGGCATGAAGCCGCTCTTCAGTTGGGTCATCGCTGCCGTTGTCGCAGTCCTTATCGGTTTGCTGTTGGTGTATGTCGCGCTTCGGCCCCGACCACACCTCGGCACCCCTGTGCGGGCGCAAACCGGCGTGTTCTTGCTCGACGGAGGACTGCGCCGGCTCGCCGCCGGCGCCGCCGAAGATGTCGACGGAGTGGACACCGCAAAGGCGTCAACGAGAGGTCGTCGGGTCTCCATCGACGTGCACGGGCTGTCCGCAGACCGCGACACCGCGCTCGAGGAGCGCGTCCGTGAGCATGTGCAGTCCCGACTGCAGCAACTGGAGAACTCGCCGCAAGTCCGGGTCCGCGACCAAGGAAGGGGGTGACCCATGAGTCGTGCGTTGGTGTCACTTGACCGCATCGTGACATTCGTCTTGGGATTGCTGCTGATCGCCGGCGGCGTGCTGGTCATCGGCTGGAATTACGACCTCTTCAGTTGGCTGCCGTCCTCGGTGAGCGTCACCCCGGTCATGGACGTGACCAAGAAGGGCTGGTGGGCGGGGGCACTTGCGGCGGCCGCAGTGCTGCTGTTCCTGCTCGGTCTTCGCTGGCTCGTTGCGCACCTGCCAGGTCGCAGCAAGGTCTCCAAGCTCGCCCTGCCGGGCTCGGCTGCCGAGGGGCGGCTCAACGTCGACGCCGGCAGTGCTGTTTCCGCTGCTTGCGCGGCGCTCGAGGCGCGTCACGACGTGCGCTCAGCCAAGGGCGACGTGCGTCGCGACCGTGGTCAGTTGGTGATCGACATGCGTGCCACCCTCGAGCCTCGGTGTGATCTTGCAGAGGTGGCAACCGCTATCGACGACGCGACGGCGACGTTGACGCGCAGCCTCGAGCGGTCCGACCTGCACTGCCGGGCGCGGCTGGATGTGGCGACCAGCGACAAGTCCAAACCCGCCCGGGTGCACTGAGTCGTCTGACTGTTGGTGGGACGGCATGGTGCGGACGGCGCGATACCGCGCCGTGGCCAGCGTCTACGACCTGGTGTCGCTGGAGTGGCCGGTTTATCGGCTGCCGCGCCTGACTGCCATCGCCGCGCTGAATTTGCGGCCAGGTCAGCGAGTCCTTGACGTCGGTTGCGGCACGGGGCTCAATCTGGACCCGTTGCACGGCGCCCTCGGGCGTACCGGGTCGGTCACCGCCGTCGACGCCAGTCCGCAGATGCTGGCGGCGGCGCGGAGGCGGGCTCAGCGGCGGGGCTGGCACGCCGACACCTTTATTTGCGCCGACATGACCGAGCTGCCCGCGAGCAGCCTGCCATTGGCCGATGCGGCGGTCGTCACCTACGCGCTGTCGCTGATGGGTGAGTGGCAGGCCGCCCTGGACACCGTGATCGAAGCGGTCCGCCCAGGAGGGTCGGTTGCAGTGGCAGACCTGACCTTCGCGGCTGGTCGACTGGCCCGGCCCGCCTCGCGGCTGGCCTGTCACCTCGGTGGTTCAGACCCGATGGCACGACCGTGGACCCGCCTAGAGCAGCGGACCGCCAACGTCACCGGCTGGTCTCTGCGCTCCGGGCACGTCCAGGTGTGGGTCGGTACCGTCCGCTGACCTCGAACGCCCCGGCGTCCAGTCACGCGCAGCGAAAGACGCTGCGCCCTTGAGCGTCACCGGCGGCCTGTACGGCAACGACGTCGCGCATCACCGCCAACACCTCAGCTAGCGGCAGCGGAGTGTCGGCAACCTTGAGGTTGCTGTTGGTGACCGCGACCGGGTGCCACCAGGCGCCGTCCGCCGTCAGGGTCGGCTCCGGTTCCACCGTGTCCAGGCTGATGTGCACACCCTGGTCGGCGAAACCCTCCTCGGCCACCGGCCGGATAAGCCGGTCGTCGGTCCTGATCCCGAGCCCGTCGAGGAATCCGTGCAGATCGTCGGCGTGACCGACGTCGCTGTCGAAGTAGGTTGCAGCAACCCGGATGCGAAAGCCCAGACCACGAGCCAGCTCGATGCCGGCCAGAGCGCGGGCATGAGAGCCTGCTCCCCGCTGCTGGTCGTGCAGACCTGGCCCGGCGGAGTCGAGGCTGACCTGCAGGGTGACCGCCTCCCGGTCCAGCGCCTCCAGGGTCTCCCGGCGACGTCCGCGCCCGAACACCATGGCGTTGGTCAGCAGCGTGACCGGTACCTGCGCCGATGTCACCTGCAGCAACTCCAGCAGGTCAGGGTGCAGGAAGGGTTCGCCGCCGGTTACGTAGAGCTCGCGTCCACCCTGGGCCACGAACTCAGCGGTCGCAGCTGCCGCCAGCTCCACCGACATCAGCCGCGGATCGGCCTTCGGTGACGAGGCCGCACAGCAGTAGTCACAGGCCAGGTTGCAGTGGAAGTTGGAGTACAGCCACAGCCGGCTGCCCAGGGGAACCGCAGCTCCGCTGCTGAACGGCGTTTCCGTTTCCGGCACGAGACCCGACGGTTGGGCGTTCGGTCCTGCGCCCTTGCGCCGGATGAAGAGCTGCCACGGACCGGAGCCTTCGCCTGCGTCGACAACCTGCACCAGGTTGTGCCCTGCAAGTCGCGCCCAGGCCGGTAGGTCGGCGAGCACCGAAGGCTCCCGGGTGTGCAGCAGCAACACCTCGCCGGGCTCGATCCCGCGGACCGCTGCGGTGAGGGCCAGCAGCAAGCCACTGCCGCAGTCCATGTCGCCACCGTCGTACTCGGCCGCTGCGACAACAGTGCCGTCGGTTGCAGGGCTCAACCCGGCGTGCGCTGCCATCTCAGAACGACAGCGACGCAGCGCCGTCGGCGAGCAGCGCCACCAGCGTCGCCCCGCCCACGATGCTGGCGCCCTCGATGAGGTCGTCCTCGCCGATGCCGCGCTTCTTGGCGCACGGGCTGCAGACCAAGAAGGTGCCACCGGCGGCCACATAGGTGGCGACCAGCTCGCTCATCGGGGCGAAGCCCTCCTCGTGCACGTCGTCCGCGACCCCCTGCTGTGCCAGCCGGGTGCCCTCAGAGGAGAGGAAGACGGTGGTGGTCTGGTCGGAGGCGACCGATGCGCCGGCGACGACCATCGCGACGCTGCTGCGGTCCGGGTCGTCGGCGGAGCGGGTCAGGTTGATGACGAGGCCGTTCATGACGGTTGGTCCTTTCGATCGGGGCTGGGGGTGGATGGAGTCTTCGGCGGGGGCGGTGCCTGTTCGGCCAGCCGCCAGGGACTGGCCGCCTGAGTTTGACGGGACGTGCGGCTGATCTGGACGTCGTAGTGCGGTCGGTCGTCGGTCTCTCGCCCGGCCCGGACGAAGAGGTGCCCGGTGAGGTGGCACCAGGCGGGGAGGTCGATGGTGGCGGCCGGGTCGGTGGCGATCAGCCGTACGAAGGAGTCCGCTGGCAGGGTACGGATCTTGGCGGCCAACACCAGCAGCAGTTCACCACAGGCCCGGTCACCCCCGTCGACCGTCAGCACCAGCGCTCCGGGCTGGGGCGGCGCGCTGGCGTGTCAACTGTGTGCATGTGCCTCCTGCCCCGACCTCGCGTGCAGCAAAGGCGCAAGCATCGCGCTTACCAGGGCGGCGCACAACAGGAAGGCGGCCGACGTGTTGTTGCCACCGAGCAGCGGGTCGGTCCAGGGCAACTGCACATAGAGCGACAGGGCAGCCAGCACGGCGATGCCAGCCGCTGCCATCGCCAGCATCGACCGGCGAAGGGTCGCCGCCGCCACCATCAACGCAGCGACCACGATCAGCAGCACAGCGGCGACCAGGTTGTACCTGCCCAGCGAGATCGACAGGCCGGAACCGCCCAGCGCGGCGCCCGATGCGGTGAACGGTGAGCTGCCAACGCCGAGCAGCAGCGCAACAACTCCGGCAACGCCCACGACCACGCCCCACAGCTGCAGCAGCCTGACAGGAGGGGTGGTGAGTGCCGCTGACCGGCCGTCTGCTCTCGCACCATCCACGGCCAGGAACGCGCCGGAAACCCCCAGCACCAGCACCAGGTGGGCGCCGATCATCAACCAGTACGACCAGGGCCACTCGCCCGGAGTCTGTGCGACGGACAACCCGATGGCCAAGGACTGCCCCACACCGACCAGCGCCGCTATCCGGACGAAGGTGCCGGTCAAGAGCAAGACGGCAAGCAGCGTCTCCACGATCAGCACCATCCACCCAAACGCGGCGAAGTTGGGCAGCACCAAGGTGTCCACGATCCAGCTGTACGGGGGGAAGACCGGGTGGTCGACGGCGTCCTTGGTGAACCCGTACAGGCCGCTCCCGCTGCTTCGACCGAAATCGGGTGGGCGCTTCCAGGAGACGTTGTAGAGCCACAGCAGGCCCAGCAGGATCCGCAGCGCGGCCAGCGCGATGGCGTTACCGCGGTGCGGTGCGCTCGTGGCGGGTGCAAGCAGCCACCGGAAAGCTGTGCTGGGTGCCAGGGCAGGCATTATGTGTGCTCCTCGACTGTCGGGGTGGGGTATCGGGCCGGGATTGGGGTCGGTAGTCCGCGGGCACTGTTGTCACCGGCACCCGGCGCCAGAACACCGGGCGCCGGTGACAGCTGTGTTAGGTGGCCGGGCGGGTGGTCACCGGTCGGCACCGCCCTCCGGGTCGACGATCGTGGTCTCTGGCTCGCCCGCTGCCCAGGCGAACCAGAAGGTGTCCAGGTGGTCGACCCGCCGCAGCTGTTCCCCGGCGAGCGTGCCGTCGACGGCCTGCCCGGTCAACGTCCAGATGGACTGGGTTTCCAGGTCACGGAACTGGCCGTCGGAAGTCGGCTCGAAGGTGAGCTGTCGGCCGGTGATGCGGGTGTCGAACACCCCGGTGGCGGCGGTGGCGTACCCGTCGGCCACGTTCGCGGCGTCCAACGCCGAGGCGAGCCCGGGCACCGCGAAGGCCACCGCGGGGGTGCCATCGACGGTGAGGTGGGTGGCGCCCACGTCCGCGAGCTTGTCCAGCTCCAGCGCGGCCGCGTCGTCACCTTCGCCCACCCCGAGCACCCGGGTCATCGGTGGGAGTCGCGGGTCGGCCTCACCGTCGAACAGGAACGGGTCGCCGTCGGGGTTGTCGTACCCGGTGTACGGGTTGGTGCCGTAGTCGCGGACGTGGCCGGTGTCTCGGCTGAGCACGTAGCCGTCGGGGTACTGCGACTTCCACTGCGACCAGGTGATCGTCTGCACGGGGATCCGGTCCAGCTCGGTGCCGGCCAGCTCGCCGGCGACCGCGCGGCTCTCCAGTTGCGACCACAGCGACTCGGTCTGCCGGTCGTACATCACCAGGGCGGACTTGTAGAGCAGCCCGGACGTGCCGAACGTGACCAGCCGGTGGTCGATGCGCCGGTCGTAGGCGAGCGCGGTGTTGCACAGCGGGCAGTAGGTGACCGACACCGGCATGCCGCCCACGGTGTCGTTGACGATCTCATGCCAGATCAGCACCTGGACGGGGTACGCGCGGCGCTCGCTGTCAAGCTCCAGGGCGATGACCGGCTCGTTGGGGGCCAGCCAGTCGACGGTTGCCGGCTTGACGAACTTGGGCTCGTCGATCGCGGGGATGCCGTCCGGTGGCGGACCGCCGGACTTGAGCTCGTCGGTGTCGATGACGGCTTCCGGCAGCTCGGAGTCGTTGACGTCGTCGAGCGCCGAGGGGACCTTCTCGGGGGCGGAGGAGTCGATCGGCTCCAGCACGACCGGCGTGCCGCCCCGGCCTCCCGAGCCGCCGGAGTCGTCGGAGCTGCCACCGGAGGAGCCGGCCGGGGGGCTGCCCCCGGCGTCGGTCTCCTGCTGCACGGCGCCGCCACCACAAGACACCGCCAGCAGCCCGACGACGACCACGAGCGCACTCAGCCGGCTGGCGGTGCTGCTCCTGCTGGTTCTCGTGTGCCGTCTCGTCCACATGGCCCTACCTCCCGACATCCACGTCGTCGCGCGGCTGCGCGGCCCGATCCTGCCTTTTGCGCTGGTGTGCCCGCCGCACCCAGCTGTACGTCACGAGGACACCGAGCAGGGCGGTTCCGAGCAGCGCGACCCCTGGTGCACCCAGGCCGATCACCGCTCGTACGAGGCTGGCCTGCACCCCGGTCGCCACGCTCACGACCGCGTCCTGGCCGTTGGCTCCGGCGAGGACGCGGAGCTCGAACCAGCCGTACCAGGCCACGTATGCGCCGGCCACCACGAGCAGCAGGCCGCTGCCGCGGTTGATCAGCGCACCGGCCCGGCGCACGCGGGCGGTCAGCGCCGAGCCGGCGACGGCGGTGGTGAGGGCGAGCAGGAGCACGACGGCTCCCATCCCGAGCGCGTACACCACGAACGCTGCGACGACATCGATGGGCTGCCCGCCGCGCAGTGACGCGGAGGTGACCGCCAGGAAGGGGGCCAGGGTGCAGGACAGGGAGGCCAGGGCGAACGACGAGCCGTAGGTGACCGTCGACGCCCAGGCGTCGGTGGGGCCTTGGCCGCGGCCGGTGAGGCCGGGCAGGCCGAGGGTGTGCCCGGACAGCAGCCAACCACCGGCGGCGACCAGGAGGAAACCGATGACCACGGTGAGCACCGGCAGCCAGCGCTCGAACGAGACTGCGAACGCCGCGACGGCGAGGCCGGCCAGCCCGAAGACGCCGACGAAGCCGAGGGTCATGCCGGCGGCGAACCGCACTGCCCGGCCAACGGCCCTGGCGGTGGAGTCCGCAGCGCCTGGTGCGGATGCGCTGGGTCGGTGGCCGGATCGCGACGGTGAGCCGCCGCTGACGAGGACCGCGAGATAGGCCGGGAGCAGCGCGAAGCCGCACGGGTTGAAGGTCGCCACCGCGCCGGCGAGCAACGCGACCGCCAGCAGCCCGGTATCCACGGGTCAGCCGTCCGCGAGCCCTGTTGCGGCCCGCTCCAGGTCGTCGGGTGGGAGGCTGCCGGCGAAGGTCTCGACGCTGCCGTCGCTCGCGACGAACGCGAAGGCCGGCTGCGAGACCACACCGAAGCTCTGCCAGACCGAGCCGTCGCCGTCGATGGCGTGCTGCATGCCGTCGGTGCCGGTCTCCTTCACGAACGTGCGCATGGCGTCGGTCTGCCCGAGCCCGGCCACCCCTACGAAGGTGACCTCGCCTTCGAAGTCGGCGGCGATAGCTGCGACCTCGGGGGCCTCGGCACGGCAGATCGTGCACCACGGCGCCCAGAACCACAGCACGACCGGCTCGCCGGCCAGAGCGGCGCCGTCGAACGTACCGCCGTCGACCGTCTCCGTCTTGAACGACAGCGGGCCGGGGGCCGCCGTGTCGGACCTCGCCCCGGACCCGTCGGCCGGCGCGCTCGAATCGTCGGCGGCGCCTGCCGCAGCGCCGTCAGCTGCGGCGCCCTCGTTGGCGGCGTCCTCGTCACCGGCCGCCGAGCAGCCGGTGGCCACCAGCACGAGGCTGGCGGCGAACAGCCCGGCGCGGGTCGCGGCTCGGTGGGTCGGGGCCATCGCCTACCTCTCCGTCGGGCACGTTCTCGGGCTCGGTCGTCAGCCGATGGGGCTCGGCGACACGAGGGAAACCCACGGTGAGCGCCCGCCATTCCCGGGAAGCCGCCAGCCGCTTCGCGGGGTTGCGTTTGCAGTCGTACGCGAGGAGGAGAGTCATGACCGGTGTGGTGGACGTCGTGGTTGTCGGTCTCGGGCCGGGTGGTGAGGATGTCGCCGGGCGGCTGGCCGACGCCGGACTGGAGGTGGTGGGTGTCGAGCGCGACCTGGTTGGCGGCGAGTGCCCGTACTGGGGCTGCATCCCGTCCAAGATGATGATCCGGGCGGCCAACCTGCTGGCCGAGTCGCGGCGGGTGCCGGGCGTGGCCGGTGACACGGTCGTACGGCCGGACTACGGCCCGGTGGCCGCCCGCATTCGTGCGGAGGCCACGGACAACTGGGACGACCAGGTCGCCGTCGACCGCTTCGTCGCCAAGGGCGGTCTCTTCGTCCGCGGCGAGGCGCGGATCACCGGGCCCCGGCAGGTCAGCGCCGCGGGGGAGACGCTCGTCGCGCGCCGCGGGGTTGTGCTCGCGACCGGGACGGCGCCAGCGGTGCCGCCGGTGCCCGGGCTCGCGGGCAGCCCGTACTGGACCAATCGGGACGCGGTGGAGGCCAAGGAGCCACCCGCGTCGCTCATCGTGCTGGGTGGGGGTGCGATCGGGGTCGAGCTGGCACAGGTGTTCGCCCGCTTCGGCACCGAGGTGACGATCGTGGAGGCCGCCGACCGGCTGCTGCCGCTGGAGGAGCCGGAGGCGGGCAGCCTGCTGGCCGAGGTGCTGGCCGCCGACGGCGTCACCGTGCACACCGGTCTCGGGGCCAGCACGGTCGGTCACGACGGCGCCCGCTTCACCGTGGCGCTGAACGGCTGCGCGCTCAGCGCCGAGCGGCTGCTCGTCGCCACCGGCCGACGTGCCGATCTTGCCGGTCTCGGTCTCGACGTGCTCGGTGTCGACACGTCGGCAGCCTCGGTGTCGACCGACGACGCCATGCAGGTGACCGACGGGCTGTGGGCGGTGGGCGACATCACCGGGCGGGGCGCGTTCACGCACATGGCGATGTACCAGTCGGCGATCGCCGCCGCCGCCATCCTCGGCGAGCGGCCGACGCCGGCGGCCTACCACGCGGTGCCGCGGGTGACCTTCGCCGATCCCGAGATCGGCTCCGTCGGGCTCACCGAGCAGCAGGCGCGCGACCAGGGTCTGCGGCTGCGGGTGGGGACCGCGCAGCTGCCCTCGTCTGCTCGTGGATGGATCCACAAGACCGGCAACGACGGCTTCGTCAAGCTCGTCGAGGATGCCGAGCGGGGGGTGCTGGTGGGCGCGACCAGCGCCGGCCCAGCCGGCGGCGAGGTGCTGGGCGCGCTCGTCCTGGCCGTGCATGCGGAGATCCCGACCGGCACCCTACGGACCATGATCTACGCCTACCCGACGTTCCACCGGGCGATCGAGGACGCGCTGACCGCGATGGCCTGACCTGCGGCCACGTGCGCGATGGTCGCTTGCCTCCGCACGTGCTTACGCCGCCCGCTGTCCATCGCCGCGGGGGTGGGGACGACCACTCGGTGCGTGCCGCACCAACGCGGTAGCAACGATGGTGCCGAACGTACCGAGTGCGGCGCGCCCCGACCGTGGGACGCCATCGCGTGGCGTAGGCCCGCCCAGCGACGGCCGGTCCACTCTTCACCCCCGGTCACGACCGCCAAGGTGCGCCCGCGGTTCACCTGGCGCGCGGGAACGCGGGCCTCGGGGTGGCGCACGGGGCGGACCCACGTCTCGTCGCCGGGCCCGAACGCCCGAGGGGCGTCAGGGCAGGTCGGTCCCGTACGGGCGGGGAACAACGGCGACCTACCGGAGGGTTACCCCGTCGTGCAGGATCGGACCATGACCGACAGCGAGTCGCGCGCCGGTGACTTCAAGCGCCACGTGGAGCCAGAGATCGAGGTGCTGCTCCGGGTGGCACGCACCCTGACCGGCTCGTGGGCCGACGCTGAAGACCTGGTGCAGGAGACGCTGGTGCGCGCCTTCCGCGCGATCGACCGCTTCGACGGCCGCTATCCACGCGCCTGGCTGCTGACCATCCTGCGCAACACCAACGCCAACATGCACCGCCGTCAGCGCCCGGACCTGTTCGCCGGCGGCGACGTGCCGGAGGGGCAGCGGCCCGCCTTCGGGGCCGCCCCACCCGCCACCGTCGAGGACGAGGCGTTGTACGGCCGGCTCGAGGCCGGACTCGAGGCGGCCCTGCGCGACCTGGACCCGCGCTTTCGCCAGGTGGTCGTGCTCGTGGACATCGATCAACTCAGCTATGCGGAGGCGGCACGGACCTTGGGAGTGCCCGTCGGCACCGTGATGTCCCGCCTGCACCGGGCCCGCAACCGTCTCCGCAAGGCCTTGTTGGTCCAACCCCCCGAAGGGAGCCCGTCGTGATCACCAGCGCGCGCATGCTGTGGACCTGCCACTGGTCGTCGCGGCGCATCCAGCGCTACCTCGACGCCGAGCGCGGCGTCCCGTTGAGCGCCGACGAGGCACGTCGGCTCGAGCAGCACCTGGCCATCTGCGAGCACTGCGCGGCGCTCGCCGACGAGCACCGGCTGCTGCGCCGGGTCCTCGACAACCTGTCGCAGCGAACGGCGCCGGCGCCGGACGCGGTCGGCCGGCTGCACGAGCGGCTGGATCGCATCATCGCCGAGCAGTCACCGTGACGACCAGCCTCGCCGAGGCCGCTGCCCAGCATTGGGACCTGCTGGTGGTGGGTGGTGGCACCGCGGGGATCGTGGGCGCCCGCACGGCGGCAAGCTTTGGTGTCACGGTGCTGCTGGTCGAAAGTCACCGAACCGGCGGGGACTGTCTGTGGACCGGGTGCGTGCCCAGCAAGTCGCTGCTCGCGGCGGCTCACACCGTTGCGAACGTACGTCGGGCCAGCGAGCTGGGCGTGTTCGTCGGCGAGGTGAGTGTCGACTTCGCTGCGGTGATGCGGCACGTGTGCGCCGCGATCGCCGCGATCGAGCCCACCGATTCTGTTGCGGCGCTGGAGCAGGCGGGGGTCTCGGTGCTGCGCGGCAGGGCCCGGATGGCTGCCCGCCGGGTCGGCACCGAGGTGTCTGCCGGGGCGGATGTCGAGGTGGACGGTCGGCGCATCAGCAGCCGCCAGGTGCTGCTGGCCACCGGTGCCGACCCGTCCATGCCGGACCTGCCTGGACTGCGCGCCGCCCGGGCCTGGACCAGCGAGACGATCTGGGATCTGGACCGGCTACCCGAGCGGCTGACAGTCGTCGGTGGGGGCAGCATCGGATGCGAGCTCGGTCAGGCGTTCGCGCGGTTGGGCAGCCGAGTCACCCTGCTGGAGATGGCGCAACGACTGCTGCCGAGCGAGGATCCCGACGCCTCCGCTGCGGTCACCGCCGCCCTGGTGGCCGACGGCGTCGACGTTCGCACGGGCACCGGACTCGAGGAGGTCACCGGGGACGTCGACCTGGGCAGTGTGCGCACCAGTGGCGGCGCCAGCATCGACCACGACGGATTGCTCGTTGCGCTGGGCCGCAGGCCTCGTACGGCCGACCTCGGGCTGGACGAGGCTGGTGTCGGGCGGGACGAGCACGCCAACGTCCGTGTCGACGCGAGCCTGCGCTCCACCACGAACCCGCGGGTATGGGCGGCCGGGGACCTGACCGGGCACCCGCAGTTCACCCATGTGGCTGGGGTGCACGCCAGCACCGCGGCGAGCAACGCGGTGCTCGGTCTGCGCCGTGCTGCTGCGGCGACCGCCGTACCCCGAGTCACCTACACCGACCCTGAGGTTGCCTCGGTCGGCATCCCCACCGTCCCCGTCGACGCGGCTGGTCACACCGGAGTCGAGATGATCACCCGCCAGCACGCCGAGGTGGACCGGGCGATCACAGAGGGCCGGACCGAGGGGTTCGCCCGACTCGCCGTCGACGGCAAGGGGCGGATCGTCGGCGCCACCGTCGTCGGTCCCCGCGCCGGTGAGACGCTGCCCGAGCTGGTGTTAGCCGTCCGGCACGGCCTGCGCACCCGTGACCTGGCGGGTGTCATGCACCCATACCCGACCTACGCCGACGGCCCATGGAATGCGGCCGTCGCGGACGTACGGTCGCGGCTGTCGGCGCCAGCCGCCCGCCGGGTCACCGACGCCGCCGTGCGTGCCCGCCGGTGGTGGCTCGACCTGCGTGGTCAGCGCAGCAGCCGGTAGCCAGTCCAGACCCGCTGAGCCGCGCCGAGGCCCACGACGACCGCCCACACCCACGCGATCGGGGCGGCGATGCCCGGCAACAGCATCCACAGCGCATGCACCACGACCGTCTCGGTGCCCTCAGCGAGGCCACCGATAAACGACAGCGACCGCCCGTCGTCGAGGCGCCGACCGGAGCGCTCGGCGAGCGAGGAGAAGGCGAGGAACGCCGTCCCGTTGACGTAGTAGACGCCGAGCACCGCCAGGAACGGCCAGGCAGCGACACCGGTGTCGACCCCCACCCCGATCGCCACGCCGACGACGGTTGCGCCGTACACGGTGAAGTCGCAGACGATGTCGAGGAACCCGCCCGCCTCCGCTGGGCCGTCTGCTGGGCCGGCCGCCGGGCCGCCGGTCGGGCTGCCTGCCCGGTGCTGAACACGCCGGCGAGCGAGCGGTCCGTCGAGCCCGTCGGCCAGCCTGGAGGCGAGCCATAGCACCAGCGCCACCGGCCACAGCGTCAGCGCCGCCGCGGCCGCGCTGCCCAGGCCCAGCACCAGCCCGGCGACCGTGACCCGGTCGGGGCTCACCCAGGTGCGGTCGATCCAGGCGGCGACGCGGTCCAGCGGACGGGTGAGCAGCCGCCGCGCCAGCGGATCGAGCACGTCACCCACGCCGAAGTGCTCGGGTCCGGCCGAAACGGCCGCGGACGGCGAACCCGCCGAGGGCCACGAGCAGGACCATCAGCAGGGCGCCGGTGATGAACGGCCACGACCGCGGCTCGGTGCCATACGCGCCCAGAAGCACCAGCGCGGTGACGCCGGGGACCATGCCGAGGGTCGAGCCGACCAGGTAGTGCGACCAGCGCAGGGCCGACAGCCCGGCCAGGTAGTTCAGGGCGGTGTACGGGACCAGCGGGACCAGCCGGAGCGTCACGATGCCGAGCAGCCCGTGTCGGACCACCAGAGCGTCGACGCGGGCGACCCGGTTGCCGGTGTACCGCTCGACGGCGTCGCGGCCCAGCAGCCGGCCGAGCCAGAATGCCACGCTCGCGCCGAGCACGGCGGCGAGCAGCACCAGCCCGAAGGCGGGGCCCAGCCCGAACACCGCGCCGGCCGCGACGCTGAGCACATTCTTGGGCAGCGGCAGCAGGGCCAGCCCCACGTAGAGGGCGACGAACAGCACCGGGCCCAGGGCACCCGCCCGTTGCACCCGGGCGCGGGTCTCGGCGACCGAGGGCAGGTCGACGACGAGCGCCAGCACGACCACCGCGGCGGCGATCCCGATCAGCAGCGCCAGTCGCGCCCGGGCAGACAACTGCGGCGCCGTTGGCATCTGCGTCCCTCTCGTGTCGTCCGCGCTTGGGTTCGATCTGGTTGCCCGGGGAAGCCGGCGGACCCGTCACAGTGTTCCCGAGCCGAGTGCCAGCCCGGCCACTCCACCACGCGCGAGGAGCCCGCATGCCGCCGCCACCCCGGCAACACCGTGCCCGCCTAGTCGGCGCCCTGGGCGTGCTCACGGTCCTCGGACTGTCCGCCTGCGCTGCACCGGCCTCGACCTCGGCGCCGGCCGAGGAGCAGGAATGGGCCGAGGTGCTCCAGCAGGCCCGCGGCGACACCGTACGGCTGTGGATGTACGGCGGCGACCAGCAGGGCAACGACTACGTTGACGACGTGCTCGCCCCCGCCGCGGCCGACCAGCTGGGCGTCACGCTCGAGCGGGTGCCCGTCGCGGACACCGCCGACGCGCTCACGCGGGTTCTGTCGGAACGCCAGGCCGACGTCGACGACGGCGCGGTCGACCTGGTCTGGGTCAACGGCGACAACTTCCGTACCGGCAAGCAGGCCGGCGCGTGGCTGTGCGGCTGGGCCGACGACCTGCCCAACCACGAGCTGCTCGACCCCGACGACCCGCTGCTGGCGACCGACTTCGGCACGCCGGTCGAGGACTGCGAGTCGCCATGGCACAAGGCGCAGTTCACGCTGGTCTACGACAGCGTCCGGGTGCCCGACCCGCCGAGCACCCTCGGAGGCGTGCTGGCCTGGGCCGAGCAGAACCCCGGCCGGTTCACCTACCCGGCCCCGCCGGACTTCACCGGCTCGGTGTTCGTGCGCGAGACGCTGCTCAGCGTCTCGGGCGGGCCGGACCAGGTGCCGGCTGCCTTCGACCAGGCCGCGTACGACGAGCTCACCCCGGCGCTGTGGCAGCGACTGCGCGATCTGGCGCCGTCGCTGTGGCGCGACGGCCGGACCTATCCTCGCGACGGTGCGGCGCTCGACAAGCTGTTCGCCGACGGCGAGGTCGATCTCACCATGACCTACGGCCCGGCCACGCTCACCAAGCTGGTGCGCCAGGGGACCTTCCCCGAGACGACCGAGGTGCTGCCCCTGGAAGGTGGCACCGTCGGCAACGCGAGCTTCCTGGCGATCCCGGCCTCGTCCGGGGCGCAGCAGGCCTCGATGGCAGTGGCCGACCTGGCGCTGTCGCCCCGGCAGCAGGCGGCTAAGGCCGACCCCGCCGTGTGGGGGCAGTTCCCCGCCGTGGAGGTGTCCCGGCTCGATGCGGAGCAGCGGGCGCAGTTCGATGCGTTGCCACAATCCGACGTCGTGCCACCCTTCGAGCAGCTGTCCCGGGGCGCGCACGGCGAGCTGGCCGCCGAGTGGGTCTCGGCCCTGGACGAGGGGTGGCGGCGAGAGGTCCTAGGAGGAGGGTCGTGACGCGGCTGATCACCCCGCTGGTCAAACCGCCCCCGTCTCGGAGGCTGTTCCAGCGGCCCCCGTCCCGGCGGCGGCAGGTGCTGTTGCTGCTGCCCGCCCTGGTCCCGATCGTGGCGCTGGTCCTCGCCACGCTGTCCGCGCTGGGCCTGCAGAGCCTGGGGCTGATGCCGCTGGTCGGGCGACCGCGGGTGAGCGCCGCCGCCTACACTGCGGTCGGCGCCGACCTGCTGTCGGCGACCGGGTTGACGCTGGCCATCGCCGCCGCAGCGACCCTGCTCGCCGTGGGGGTCGGGTTGGCGACCGCGCTGCTCGTGGTCTCGTTCACCCCGCTGTCGCGGCTGGTGCGATTGAGCGCCGCGGCAACCGTGACCGTGCCGCACCTGGTCGGGGCGGCCGCCGTCGGGCTGCTGGTCGCCGACAGCGGTGTGCTGCCTCGGGTGCTCGGCCTGTCGGCACAGCAGTGGCCGGACCTGGTCGCCGGCCCCTTCTGGGTCGCGGTCGTGCTCGAGTACGCCTGGAAGGAGGCGGCGTTCGTGGCGCTGGTCGTCGGCGCGGCGCTGG
>JACCYS010000232.1 GCA_013696365.1 Nocardioidaceae bacterium | reverse complement strand
CTCGCCTCGCGTAAACCGGCCCAGTTGTCCGGTGGGCAGCAGCAACGGGTGGCGTTGGCCCGGGCACTGATCAACTCACCCCAGGTGTTGCTGCTGGACGAGCCGCTGGGCGCCCTGGACCTCAAGCTGCGCCGACAGATGCAGATCGAGCTCAAATCGATCCAGGGCGAGGTCGGCACTACGTTCGTGCACGTCACGCACGACCAGGAGGAGGCCATGACGATGGCCGACACGATCGCGGTGATGAACGCCGGCCTGATCGAGCAGTTGGGCTCACCGGCCGACCTGTACGAGAGCCCCTCCACGACTTTCGTGGCCAACTTCCTCGGCCAGTCCAACCTGGTCGCGGGTGACATCAAGGGCCGCGAAGGCGACGACCTGGTGGTGCAGGTCGAGGGCACCACTGTGCGAGTACCGGCCTCTCGTGCGCGGGTCAGCGAGGGCAAGGTCTGGCTGGGCGTGCGCCCCGAGAAGGTGGTGCTGACCCCGTCCGAGCCCAGCGGCGACTCCGACAGCGGCACTGCTGGTCAGACCAGCGTCGATAACAGCCTCGGCCCGGCCCAGGTGATCGACGTCAGCTTTGTCGGCGTCAGCACCCAATACATCCTTCGCTCGGCGTGGGGCCAAGAGCTGATGGCATTCGAGCAGAACACCGGTGCCCGCCCGCTGCTTCGCCGCGGTGCTCACGTCGACGTCCAGTTCGCCGGACCGCACGCCTTCCTGCTCGACCACGACCAAGACGCCCGCGCCGGGGTCGACGAGGGTCTTGCGCCGTGAGGGTGCGTCCGTGAGCAGCGCGACCTCCGCCCCCAGCATGCCCCGCCGTCGACTGAGCCCGGCTTGGCTGTTGCTGCTTCCCGGCGCCCTCTGGCTGGCCGCGTTCTTCCTGGTGCCACTGGTGCAGCTGGTCGCCACCAGCCTGTACGACCCGACGGGCTCCGAAGAGCTCGGCTATGCCATGACGTGGGAGTTCGGCAACTACGTTGACTCGCTTGCCTTCTATGCCGAGCCTTTCCTACGCGGCTTCGCCTACGCGGCGATCGCCACCCTGCTCTGCCTGGTGCTGGGCTATCCGTTGGCCTACACGATGGCGTTCAAAGCCGGCCGCTGGAAGAATCTGATGTTGATCTTGGTGATCGCGCCGTTCTTCACCAGCTTTTTGGTGCGGACGCTGGCGTGGAAGCTGATCCTCGCCGACAACGGCTTCGTGGTCGGTGTCGGCAGGACCCTCGGCCTGCTCGCCGACGACGGGCGGCTGTTGGCCACCGGGATCGCCGTGGTCGCGGGTCTGACGTACAACTTCCTGCCGTTCATGGTGCTGCCGCTGTACGTCAGCCTGGAGAAGATCGACCACCGGCTGATCGAGGCGGCCGGCGACCTGTACGCCTCGCCGCTGCAGGGCTTCCGGCGGGTGACGCTGCCGCTGTCGATGCCCGGTGTGGTTGCCGGCACGCTGCTGACCTTCATCCCGTCGGCCGGAGACTTCATCAACTCCCGGCTGCTCGGGGACACCACGACCCAGATGATTGGCAACGTCATCGAGTCTCGCTTCAAGGTGGGCGACTATCCGGCGGCCGCCGCGCTATCGGTCACTCTGATGGCGTTCATCGTCGCGATGGTCGCGGTCTACATCCGCCGGGCCGGAACCGAGGAGCTGCTGTGATGGTGCGGTTAGGCCGCTGGATCTCCGGGCACCTGGTGCTGACCGCAGGGCTCGCCGTGCTCACGTACATGTTCGTGCCGATCATCATCGTGGTCCTGATGTCGTTCAACAAGCCACCGAGCAGGGCGCTGTACACGTTCGGCGAGCCGACGCTAGCCAACTGGCTCAAGCCCTGCGAGCCCGAGGGGCTGTGCAGCTCGCTCATCACCAGCGTCCAAATCGGCCTGCTGGCGACGGTTGCAGCGACGGCGCTGGGCACACTGATGGCCTTCGGGCTGGTTCGGCACCGCTTCCGTGGCCGTCCGGTCGCCAACGTGGTCATCTTCTTGCCGATGGCCTCGCCCGAGGTGGTGCTGGGAGCCTCGTTGCTGGCGCTGTTCGTGGCCGTCGGCTTCGGCGGAGTGCTCGGCTTCTGGACGATCCTGGTCGCCCACATCATGTTCTGCCTGTCGTTCGTGGTGGTCACCGTGCGGGCCCGGCTGCAGGGAATGGACTCGCGGCTCGAGCAGGCCGCGATGGACCTCTACGCCACCGAGTCCCAGGCGTTCTGGAAGGTCACGTTCCCGCTGGTGTTCCCCGGCATCCTGTCTGCGGCCCTGCTGGCCTTCGCGCTCAGCTTCGACGCCGTCATCATCACCAACTTCAACTCCGGTCAGACCACGACGTTCCCGATGTACGTCTGGGGTGCCGCCCAACGCGACATCCCCATGCAGATCAACGTGGTGGGCACCGCCATGTTTGCGCTGGCGGTCGCCGCGGTGCTGGGTGGGGAGATGCTGCGCCGACGTCGCGAGCGGGTGCAGTGAGCGCGCTTGCACCGATGTCGCTCAGCGGGGTGCGGCACCTGCCGTACTGGCTCGATGACCCCGCCCGACCGGACCCGCTGCCGAGGCTCAACCGGGATGCGCTCGCCGACCTGGTGGTTGTCGGCGGCGGTTACGCGGGGCTGTGGGCGGCGCTTCGCGCCAAGGAGCGTGACCCCGTCCGGACCGTCACGGTGCTGGAGGCGGGGGAGTGCGGCGGACAGGCCAGCGGGCGCAATGGCGGCTTCGTCGAGCCGAGCCTCACCCACGGCTTCGGCAATGGGTTGGCGCGCTGGCCTAAAGAGATGCCGGAGTTGCTGCGGCAGGGGAGCGCCAACCTTGACGGGCTGGTCGACACCGTCGCGCGGTACGACATCGACTGCTCCCTGGAGCGCACCGGTGAGCTGCAGGTCGCAACCCGCCAGCACCAGGTTGCGGGGTTGGCCCGTGAGGTCGAGCAGCAGCTCGCGCTCGGTCGCGAGGTGAGCCTCCTGGACGCCGCGCAGGTGCGCGATCTCGTGCACAGCCCGACGTATCTGGCGGCGGTGCAGGATCCCGAGGTCGTGCTCGTCGAGCCCGCCCGGCTCGCCTGGGGGCTGCGCGCCGCCTGTCTGGAGCGGGGGGTCACCATCCACGAGAACAGCCCGGTGGGCGCCGTCGAGCGCAGCGGCACCGGCGTCGACCTGCGGTCCGAGGCAGCGCGGGTGCACGCCCAGCAGGTCGTGCTGGCGACCAACGCCGCCCCGCCCCTACTGCGCCGGCTGCGGCTGATGACGGTGCCGGTGTTCGACTACTCATTGATGACCGAGCCGTTGGACGCCGGCCAGCGGGCGGAGATCGGCTGGCGCGGCCGACAGGGCATCGGGGACGCCGCGAACCTGTTCCACTACTACCGGCTGACCCGAGATGACCGGCTGCTCTTCGGTGGGTATGACGCGGTCTATCGCTTCGGCAGCGGTCGCAGCGCGATCGACCGACATGGCGGCCCGACGTACGAGCTGCTGGCGCGGCACCTCGTCGAGACCTTTCCGCAGTTGGCGGGGGTGCGGGTCAGTCACGCCTGGGGTGGCGTGATCGACACCTGCACCCGCTTCTGCGCCTTCTATGGCACGGCGATGGGCGGTCGGCTGGCCTACGCCGGTGGCTACACGGGGCTCGGTGTGGCCGCCACGCGATTCGCCGCCGACGTCTGCCTGGACCTGCTGGCCGGTGCCGCCACCGAGCGCACCGAGCTCTCGATGGTGCACGAGCGTCCGCTGCCGTTCCCGCCAGAGCCGGTCCGCTGGCTCGGGATCCAGGCAACCAGACGCTCGATGCTGCGCGCCGACAGCACCGGACATGCCAACCTATGGCTCACCACGATGGACAAGCTGGGATTGGGGTTCGACTCATGAGTGACGAGCTGTTGCAGCGGCACAAGGCGGTGCTGCCGTCCTGGCTGGCGTTGTACTACGACCAGCCGATCGAGATTGCCGCCGGTGAGGGCTGTCGGGTGACCGCCACCGACGGTCGCACCTACCTTGACTTCTTTGCCGGCATCCTCACCAACATGATCGGCTACAACGTTCCCGAGGTGCGTGCGGCGATCACCGAGCAGGTGGAGCGGGGAGTCCTGCACACCTCAACGCTGTACCTGCTGAGCGGGCAGGTGCGCCTTGCCGAGCGGATAGCCGCGCTGTCTGGCATCCCGGACGCCAAGGTCTTCTTCACCACCTCCGGCACCGAGGCGAACGAGGCCGCGCTGCTGTTGGCAACCCAGGCCCGCCGCAGCAACCAGGTGATAGCGCTGCGCAACAGCTATCACGGCCGGGCGTTCGCGACCGTCGGAGTCACCGGCAACCGCGGCTGGTCGGCCTCCAGCCTGTCGCCGCTGCAGGTGACGTACGCGCAGAGCGGCTATCGGCTGCGCAGCTCGTTCCGCGACCTGCCCGACGAGGCCTACATCGACGCCTGCGTGCGGGACCTGCGCGAGCTGCTTGCCACCACCACCGCCGGGGACGTGGCGTGCATGATCGCCGAGCCGGTGCAGGGCGTCGGCGGGTTCGCGGTCCCACCGGACGGCCTGCTGGGTGCCTACCAGCAGGTGCTCGACGAGCACGGCATCTTGTTCGTATCCGACGAGGTGCAGACCGGCTGGGGCCGCACCGGCGACCACTTCTGGGGGTACGAGGGGCAGCGCGCCCGCCCAGATGCGCTGACCTTCGCCAAGGGGATCGCGGGCGGGGTTGCGCTGGGCGGGGTGGTCGCCCGGCCAGAGCTGATGGACTGTCTCGGCGCCAACTCGATCTCCACCTTTGGGGGCAATCCGTTGGCCACCGCGGCCGCGAACGCGACCTTGGACTATGTGCTCGACCACGACCTGCAAAAGCAGGCCGCCGTCGTCGGGCGGCTGTTGCTCGACGGGCTGCGCGACGCGCTGGGTGAGCTGCCGGCGGTCGCCGAGGTGCGTGGTCGCGGGCTGATGATCGGCATCGAGCTGGTGCGGCCCGGTGGGCTGGAGCCCGATCCGGCAGCTGCCACCGCATTGATGGAGACCACGAAGGAGCGCGGATTGTTGGTCGGCAAGGGTGGCTTGCACGGCAACTGCCTGCGGGTGGCGCCGCCCCTGACGCTTGGTGAAGCCGACGCCCGCGAAGGGTTGTCGATCCTCGTCGATGCCGTGCGCTCCCTCGCCCCCTGACAGCGCCCCACCGCCCCTGTGCGCTAACGCACCACAGCGAGGTGGCCGCGTGGTGCGTCTGCGCACAGCGCCCACGACCTCGGGTCAGCCGTCTGGCTCGTGCGGAGGGCGGCCGACCGCCGCTCGAACAGCGCGACCCACTCAGGATCAAACACCGGTGGCGGCCCGCTGTAACCTCCCGCGATGAGCTTGCTGTAAACCCGAAAGACCACTGCACGCGGGCGCCGGAGGCGCTGCCTGGTGACGCGCACGAAGCGCCAGCTGGCCGCCTCGAAGTCGTCCAGCCGGTCGAGGTCGCGCTCCCACTGGGCGGATTGCTCCGCGTGCTGCCTGCCGTCGTACTCGACAATCACGGCGTACTCCGGGTAAGCCAGGTCGGCGCGGCCGATGAAACCTGCATCCCCACCAAGGTTCGGGTTGCACGTGGGCTCAGGTAGCCCGGCCAGCACGAGCAGCAGCCGGGCGTAGGTCTCGCGCGGGGACTCAACGCGCGCACGCATCAGATGGCTCACCCTGCGCGCCTGCGTTGACCCCGCGCCGCGACCGGCGCGCAGGCAATCCGTCAGGCTGGCGAGATCACAGTGGCCGCGGTGCACGAGGGCGTCGCCAGCGGCCACCGCGTCGACCAGGTCGAGACCGGCCCGGCAGGCAGCAAGCAGGCAGTGCGCCGGGTCTGCCAGCCAAACGTCGTGGGGTGGCAGCACGCGGACGCGGGTGACGGCGAGCCCGGGTCGTCGCACCACGTACGGGTGAATGCTGACCAGACGCAGCGGCCAGGGGGAGCCAGCATAGACGCCCCGAACCTGCAGGCCGGTGACTCCGGTGACGACGGCGTCGGGGGCTGTCACCAGCAGAGCGGCTTGTGCCCACACCCGCACGGTGAGCTCCACGTCGGCATGCACGTAGACCCCGGTGACGAGGCGGTGGAAGCGCTTGCCGGCCAGTACCCGGCGGGACACGCCGTGCTGGCCCGCCGCCGCGATCGTAAACGGTCTTCCGAGCAGGCTCTCGGGCAACACTGTTGGCGCCACCATGCCCACAGACTGGGCCGCGGGAGGACGGTGTCGGCGGTTGTCCACAGACCTCAGGACGATTGCTTCCACCGACCGGCACGACAGTGCGTTAATGCACCAGATCGCACTGTTCGCGTGGTGCGCCTCCGCACACCAACGACGCCCACCCTGCCGCTGGCGCCGACTACAGGTGCGACCACGCCCCGGTGAGCACCGAGCGCAAAATCTGCTCGATCTCGTCGAAATGCGACTGGTCGCAGATCAGTGGCGGTGCCAGTTGGATCACCGGGTCTCCGCGGTCGTCCGCGCGGCAGTAGAGCCCGCCGTCGAACAGCGCCTTGGACAAGAAGCCACGCAGCAGCCGCTCGGACTCATCCTCGTCGAAGGTCTCCTTGGTCGCCTTGTCCTTGACCAGCTCGATCCCGTAGAAGTATCCGTCGCCGCGGACGTCACCGACGATCGGCAGGTCACCCAGCCGCTCCAGCGTCGAACGAAACGCGCCCTCGGTGTCGCGCACGTGCTCGTTCAGCTGCTCGCGCTCGAAGATGTCGAGGTTGGCCATCGCCACCGCCGTCGACACCGGGTGGCCGCCGAAGGTATATCCATGCGCGAACATCTCAGACCCACTGGCGAACGGCTCGAACAGTCGGTCGGTCGCCACCATCGCCCCTAGCGGGGAGTAGCCCGAGGTCAAGCCCTTGGCGCAGGTGATGATGTCGGGCTGATAGCCGTACCGCTCGCAGGCGAACATGTGCCCGAGCCGGCCGAAGGCGCAGATCACCTCGTCGGACACCAGCAGCACGTCGTGCCGGTCGCAGATCTCGCGGACCCGCTGGAAGTATCCGGGCGGCGGCGGGAAGCAGCCGCCGGAGTTCTGCACCGGCTCGAGGAAGACCGCCGCGACCGTGTCGGCGCCCTCGAATTCGATCGCCTCGTCGATGCGGTCCGCCGCCCAGCGGCCGAATGCCACCGGGTCGTCACCGTGCACCGGCGCCCGGTAGATGTTGGTGTTCGGCACCCGGAACGTGCTCGGCACCAGCGGCTCGAACGGCGCCTTCATGCCTGGCAGGCCAGTGATCGACAGCGCTCCCTGCGGGGTGCCGTGATAAGCGATCGCGCGGCTGATCACCTTGTGCTTGGTCGGCTTGCCGGTGAGCTTGAAGTACTGCTTGGCAAGCTTCCACGCAGACTCGACGGCCTCACCGCCACCGGTGGTGAAGAAGACGCGGTTCAGGTCGCCCGGCGCATAACCGGCGATCCGCTCGGCAAGCTCGATCGCGCCCGGATGCGCGTACGACCACAGCGGGAAGAACGCCAACTCGCCGGCCTGCTTGGCTGCTGCCTGAGCAAGCTCGCTGCGCCCATGTCCGACCTGGCTGACGAACAGCCCCGCCAGCGCGTCCAGGTAACGCTTGCCCTGGGCGTCGTAGATGTAGGCCCCGTCGCCGCGCACAATGGTCGGCACATCGCTCGACTGGTAGGTGGAGTGTCGGGTGAAGTGCATCCACAGGTGGTCGCGTGCTGACCGCTGCAGACCTGCGTCGCCTGCCTGTTGGTGGTCGTCTTGCGGCACCGGCTGTGGCGTGGTCGTCATGGGTGGCTCCTCCGGGTGGACTGCGAGTAGTCTGCCTGAGCCGACCGGCAGGCGGCAAGTGAATCCGTCGCTGTGTCGGGGTCGCAGACCACATATTCGGTGCTAGTGGGTGCCCATGCAACGGATTTCGTTGTGACGAATAAAGGAGACCGCTATGCCACGGTACGGCGCCCAGTTTGGCCCCGATCTCACCTTTCTCGGTGTCGCGCCGTGCGATCACACCGATGCCACCACGATTCAGGGCGCCGACGTGGTGATCGTGGGTGCACCGTTTGATGGAGGCACGTCGCACCGGCCGGGTACCCGGTTCGGTCCGCAGGCGATCCGTCAGGCCTGCTACCTCCCACACGACGGCTCCCGGCCGCACTTGGCGCTGCGCACCGACGCCCTGCGCGACCTCGACGTCCGGGACGCTGGCGACGTGGAGATGTACTCCGGCGATGCCGAGCGTTCCATCGCCGATCTGGAAGGTGCCGTGCATGCGGTGACCGCTGCCGGTGCGGTGCCGGTGATTCTTGGCGGTGACCACACCGTCACGCTGCCCGACGCGACCGGGGTGGCCCGGCATCTGGGCTTCGGGCGGGTGTCGATGCTGCACTTCGACGCGCACGCCGACACCGGCGACATCGAGTTCGGCTCGCTGTACGGCCACGGCCAGCCGATGCGCCGGCTGATCGAGTCCGGTGCGCTGCGCGGCGACCGGTTCATCCAGCTCGGGCTGCGCGGTTACTGGCCCGGCCCCGAGACGCTCGCCTGGATGGCCGAGCAGGACATGCGCTCGTACGAGATGACCGAGATCGGCGCCCGCGGGCTGGATACCTGCCTGACCGAGTCGTTCGAGCGCGCACTGGACGACTGCGACGGCGTCTTCCTGTCCGTCGACGTCGACGTGTGCGACCCAGGGCACGCACCCGGCACCGGGACCCCTGAGCCTGGTGGTCTCTCGGCACGCCAACTGCTGGACTCCGTGCGGCGGATCTGCCTCGAGCTGCCCGTCGTCGGTATCGACATGGTTGAGGTGTCACCGCCGTACGACCACGCGGAGATCACCGCCTACCTCGGCAACCGCGTGGTGCTGGAGGCGCTGAGCGCGATGGCCGCCCGTCGGCACGGGCTCAGCCACGACCCGGCCGGGCCGCTGCTGCACGGCCGGTAGGACGTCGGGCCGCGGGCTCAGCGGAACGCCGACTGACCTGTCAGCGCCTGCCCCACGACCAGCTGGTGCACCTCGGTTGTGCCCTCGTAGGTCAGCACCGACTCCAGGTTGTTGGCGTGCCGCAGTGGGGCGTACTCGGCGGTGATCCCACTCGCACCCAGGATCGTGCGGCACTCGCGGGCGATTTTTAGGGCAGCGCGGACGTTGTTCAGCTTGCCGAGGCTCACCTGTGCCGGCGCGAGCGAGCCGGCCTCCTTGAGTCGGCCGAGGTGCACCGCCAGCAGCATCCCGGTGCCCAGTTCGGCGGTCATGTCGGCGAGCTTGGCCTGGGTCAGTTGGTAGCCACTGAGCGGCTTGTCGAACACCTGACGCTCACCGGCGTACGCAATGGCGGTCTCCAAGCTGTCGCGGGCGGCCCCGAGGGCGCCAAAGACGATCCCGAGCCGAGCCTCGTTGAGGCAGCTCAGCGGTCCCCCCAGGCCCCGTGCTGCAGGCAGCATCGCGTCTGCAGGCAGCCGGACGCCGTCCAGCACCAGCTCGGCGGTCACCGACGCGCGCAGCGACAGTTTGTGGCCGATCTCGCGGGCTGTGAAGCCCGGGGTGTCGGTGGGCACGACGAAACCCCGTACCCCGTCGCCGGTGCGCGCCCACACCACCGCGACGTCGGCGACGGTGCCGTTGGTGATCCACAACTTGGAGCCGTCGATGATCCAGTCGGCGTCGTCGCCGGCGCCGAGCCGCCGGGCGCTGGTGCGCATCGAGGACGGGTCGGAACCGGCGTCGGCCTCGGTCAGCCCGAAGCACCCGATCGCGTCGCCGGCGGCCATCCGCGGCAACCAATGCTCCTTGTGCTGCTCGCTGCCGAAGCGGTGGATGGCGAACATCGCCAACGAGCCCTGCACCGACACCAGGCTTCGCACGCCGGAATCCACCGCCTCCAACTCGTGGCAGGCCATCCCGTAGGCCACCACCGAGGTGCCGGCGCAGCCGTACCCGTTGAGGTGCATGCCAAGCAACCCGAGCTCGCCGAACTGCTTGGCCAGATCCCGCGCGGGAACCGTGCCGGCCTCGAACCACTCGGTGATGTGCGGGCGCAGCCGGTCGACGCCGAGCTCGCGGACGGTGTCGCGGATAGCCCGCTCCTCGTCGTCGAGCAGGGAGTCGAGGTCAACCAGGTTGAGCGGGGATGTCGCGTCGGGGCCCACCCGGCCGACGATAACCGGTCATCCCCGCAGCGCCGTGGGCCGCTGTGCCACGTAAACGTGGCGCAGCACTGCTTTACGTGGCGTGCGTGCCCCGTAAACGGTCGGTACGCCACGTGAAGCTGCTGTCTTGCGAACGGGCGCAGCAGGTGAGCGCCGAGGAGGTGCCGTTGCGCGTTGTCTATGCCCCGGCGGACGCCCCGCCTCTTGATCACTCCGCCAGACTCTCGCCTGGCGATCAACGGATCCCGTTGCCAAACCGTCGCCAGATCGAGAGGATGCGACGTACACCCGGGTCTCACCGATGGATTCGGCATCTGCAGATTGGAGCGACGTGTCCGACAAGCGCACCTTCCGCAACTTCGTCGGCGGTGAGGCGGTCGACGGCATCGACGGCTCGACGTACGACATCATCGACCCGGTCACCGGCGAGGTGTACGCCACCGCACCGCTGTCGACCACCGAGGACGTGGACAGGGCGGCCCGGGTGGCTGCGACCGCGTTCGAGACCTGGCGGGACAGCACCCCCGGAGAACGTCAGCGGGCGTTGCTCAAACTGGCCGACGCGCTGGAGTCGCGGGCCGAAGAGGTCGTGGCCGTCGAGAGCAGGGACACCGGCAAACCCGTCCAGCTGACCATGGACGAGGAGGTGCCGATGATGCTCGACCAGATCCGGTTCTTCGCCGGCGCCGCCCGTGTGCTGGAGGGCAAGTCGGCGGGGGAGTACATGGCCGGGCACACCTCGTTCGTACGCCGCGAGCCGGTCGGGGTGTGTGCTCAGGTGACGCCGTGGAACTACCCGATCATGATGGCGATCTGGAAGATCGCGCCGGCGCTCGCCGCCGGCAACACCATGGTGCTCAAGCCCAGCGATACCACCCCCGCCTCGACGACACTGCTGGCCGAGATCGCGGCCGAGTTCTTTCCGCCCGGGGTGTTCAACGTCGTCTGCGGCGACCGGGACACCGGCCGGGCGCTGGTGTCGCACCCGACACCGGCGATGGCGTCGATCACCGGTTCGGTCCGCGCCGGCACAGAGGTGGCGCATGCCGCCGCCGACGACGTCAAGCGGGTGCACCTCGAGCTGGGCGGCAAGGCCCCGGTGGTGGTTTTCGACGACGCCGATGTCCAGGCGGCCGCTGAGGCGATCGCCGTCGCTGGCTACTTCAACGCCGGTCAGGACTGCACCGCGGCCACCCGGGTGCTCGCCGGCCCCCGGGTGCACGACGACTTCGTCGCAGCGCTCACCGAGCAGGCACGTAACACGCGAACAGGCCGGCCCGACGACGCCGACGTGCTGTACGGGCCTGTGAACAACGCCACCCAACTGGAGCGGGTCAGCGGGATGGTCGACCGGCTGCCCGACCACGCCTCGCTGGGCGCGGGCGGCGAGCGGGTCGGCGGCGACCTGGACGGTGGGTACTTCTACGCTCCGACGGTGTTGTCCGGGCTGCGGCAGGACGACGAGCAGATCCAGGACGAGATCTTCGGTCCGGTCATCACCGTGCAGCGCTTTACCGACGAGGACGAGGCGGTGCGCTGGGCCAACGGGGTGCAGTACGGCCTGGCCTCGAGCGTGTGGACCAAGGACCACGGCCGGGCGATGAGGATGTCCAAGCGGCTCGACTTCGGGTGCGTGTGGATCAACACCCACATCCCGCTGGTGGCGGAGATGCCGCACGGCGGTTTCAAGCACTCCGGTTACGGCAAGGACCTGTCGATGTACGGCCTCGAGGACTACACCCGGGTCAAGCACGTCATGACCAACCTTGATGCCTGAGCCGATGCGCATCCTGGTCGTGGGAGCCGGCGGCGTCGGGTCCGCCTTTGTCGCCATCGCGACGCGTCGACGCTTCTTCGAAGCCTGCGTGGTCGCCGACTACGACGAGGAGCGTGCCAAGCAGGCAGTGCAGCTGGTTACCGACAGGCGCTTCAGCGCCGCCCAGGTCGACGCGTCGTCGGCCGACGCGGTGGCCGCGCTGTGCCGAGAGCATCGCATCAGCCACGTGCTCAACGCCGTCGACCCGCGCTTCGTCATGCCGATCTTCGACGGGGCGTACGCCGCGGGTGCGGACTACCTCGACATGGCCATGTCGCTCTCGCGCCCGCATCCCGAGCGCCCGTACGCCGAGCTCGGCACCAAGCTCGGCGACCAGCAGTTCGCCGTCGCCGACACCTGGGCGGGCGCCGGCCGGCTGGCGCTGGTCGGCATCGGTGTCGAGCCGGGGCTGTCCGACGTGCTGGCCCGGTACGCCGCCGACCACCTGTTCAGCGAGATCGACGAGCTGGGCGTCCGCGATGGCGCCAACCTGACCGTCGAGGGGCACGACTTCGCGCCGTCCTTCTCGATCTGGACCACGATCGAGGAGTGCCTCAACCCGCCGGTGATCTGGGCGGATGGGCGCTGGTCGGTCACCGCGCCGTTCAGTGAGCCCGAGACGTTCGACTTCCCTGAGGGCATCGGGCCGGTCGAGTGCGTCAACGTGGAGCACGAAGAGGTGCTCCTGATGCCCCGGTGGATCGACGCCGGCCGGGTGAGCTTCAAGTACGGCCTCGGGGAAGAGTTCATCGGCGTGTTGCAGACGCTGCACAAGATCGGACTCGACCGCACCGATCCCGTCCGTGTTGGTGACGTCGAGGTCAGCCCGCGCGATGTGGTCGCGGCCTGTTTGCCCGACCCGGCGTCGCTCGGCGATGCGATGCGCGGCAAGACCTGCGCCGGCGTGTGGGTGAGGGGCACCAGTACGGACGGCCAGCCGCGCTCGACGTACCTGTACCACGTGGTCGACAACGAGTGGTCGATGCGCGAGTACGGCCACCAGTGCGTGGTGTGGCAGACGGCGGTCAACCCGGTCATCGCGCTCGAGCTGCTCGCCACCGGGGTCTGGAGCGGGGCTGGAGTGCTGGGCCCCGAGGCCTTCGACGCCGTGCCGTTCCTCGACCTGCTTACGGCGTACGGCTCGCCCTGGGGTATCCGCGAGCAGTAGCCCCCGTAAAGAGTCGGTACGCCACGTTTACGTGGCGGGCAGCAACACGCGGATGGTCAGCCGGCGGGTGGCGGTTGGCCTGCGGGTCAGCCCGCGGTCGCGGAGCGGAGCGCGTCCTCGAGAACGTCGAGAGCCTCTGACAGCAGCGCATCGGGGATGACCAGCGGCGGCAGCAGACGCAGCACGTTGCCGTATGTGCCGCAGGTCAGCGTCAGCACTCCGGCGGCATGACAGGCTGCGCTGACCGCACCGGCGAGCGCGGCGTCCGGTTCGGTGCCACCCGGGCGCACCAGCTCGATCGCCACCATCGCGCCTCGCCCACGGACCTCGCCAATCGCTGGCAGCCGCTCAGCCAGCGCACCCAGCCGGCCCAGCATCATCGCACCGAGGCGCCGAGCGGCTGCGGGCAAATCGTGCTCGCGCATCGTCTCGATCGCGCCTAGCGCCGCGGCGCAGGCCACCGGGTTGCCGCCGTAGGTGCCGCCGAGCCCGCCTGCGTGCACTGCATCCATCACCTCGGCACGGCCGGTCACCGCCGCCAACGGCAACCCGCCGGCGATGCCCTTGGCGGTAGTGACCAGATCGGGGACGACCCCTTCATGGTCACAGGCAAACCAATCACCGGTGCGGCAGAAGCCCGCCTGGATCTCGTCGGCCACCAGCAACACGTCGTTGTCGCGGCACCACCCGGACAGCGCGGGCAGGAACCCCGGCGCGGGCACCACGAAGCCACCCTCCCCCTGTACCGGCTCGACCACCACGCAGGCCACTTGGTCGGCTCCCACCGACTTCTCGATCATCGAGGTTGCCCGACGCGCCGCCTCGGCCCCGCTGATCGGCGCGGGCTCCCGGAACGGGTACGACATCGGCGCGCGATACACCTCTCCGGCGAACGGACCGAACCCGTGCTTGTACGGCATCGACTTGGCCGTCATCGCCATCGTCAGGTTGGTGCGCCCGTGATAGGCGTGGTCGAAGACCACCACCGCATCGCGACCGGAGGCGACCCGGGCGATCTTCACCGCATTCTCGACCGCCTCGGCGCCAGAATTGAACAGCGCGGACTTCTTGGGGTGGCCCCCAGGGGTCAGCCGCGCCAACGCCTCGCATACGTCGACGTATCCCTCGTAGGGCGCCACCATGAAGCACGTGTGCGTGAAGGACGCGACCTGCTGCTGTGCGCGCGAGACGACCTGCGCGGCGGCGTTGCCCACGCCGGTGACGCCGATCCCCGACCCGAGGTCGATGAGGCTGTTGCCGTCCACATCGACGAGCACGCCGCCGCCGGCCGCAGCGACGTAGACGGGCAGCAGGCTGCCCACCCCAGCTGCCACGGCGGCGCTGCGCCGACCGTGCAGGGCGCGTGAGCGCGGTCCAGGGATTTCGGTCACCACGCGGCGCTCCTGGGGCAGATCGGGCCCTCCGACGGTGGTGGTGGGTAGGGCCGGGTCGGTCAGTGTCACGGTGGTCACGCCTTCCGGGGCGTCGAGTGGCGCAAGACGTACGCCGTTGAGGCTCATTTCGAGCATTCTTGCGCCACTCGCCGCGGGGCGGCCACCCCCACCCAGCCGACTGCACTGGGACACTGGTCGGGTGAGTGCAGCCGGGGTCTGTCGTGACGTGGTGATCTTGGGGTCGACCGGTTCGATCGGCACCCAGGCGCTGCAGGTGATTGCCGACAACCCGCACCGATTCCGGGTGGTCGCCCTGGCCGCGGGCGGGAAGCGCCCAGAGCTGTTGGCGGCCCAAGCGCTGCAGCACGGCGTCGAGGTGCTCGCGGTGGCACGCGCTAGTGCCACCCAAGATCTGCAGCTGGCGCTGTATGCGGAGGCCAAGCGGCTCGGCTGGTCTGCCGGTAACACCCGGCTGCCGCGACTGATCGCCGGCCCCCAGGCGGCCACCGAGGCGGCTGCGCTGGACTGCGATGTGGTGCTCAATGGAATGGATGGTGCCGCGGGTCTGCGCCCCACGCTTGCGGCGCTCGCCCACGGACACACCCTGGCGCTGGCCAACAAGGAGTCGTTGATCATCGGCGGCGACCTGGTCACGGCGGCTGCGCGACCGGGGCAGATCGTGCCGGTCGACTCCGAGCATTCCGCTCTCGCGCAGGCGCTGCGTGGTGAGGACCCTGCCGACGTCGCTCGGCTGCTAGTCACAGCCAGTGGGGGTCCGTTCCGCGGTCGCACGCGCGCTGAGCTGTCCGACGTGACCCCGGAGCAGGCGCTGGCGCATCCGACCTGGTCGATGGGACCGCTGGTGACGGTGAACTCGGCCACCTTGATGAACAAGGGGTTGGAGGTCATCGAGGCGCATCTGCTGTTCGGCATCGACTTCGACCGGATCGAGGTGGTGGTGCATCCCCAGTCGGTGGTGCACTCGATGGTGGAGTATGTCGACGGCTCCACCATCGCGCAGGTTTCGCCGCCCGACATGCGGCTTCCGATCGCGCTCGGACTGGCCTGGCCGGGGCGGGTCCCCGCAGCAGCACCGCCGTGCGACTGGACGGCTGCCACCGCCTGGGATTTCGCGCCGCTGGACGATGAGGCATTCCCCGCCGTACGGCTGGCGCGCCGTGCAGGCGCCCACGGTGGCACCGCCCCGGCGGTACTCAACGCGGCCAACGAGGTGTGCGTAGAGGCGTTCCTGACCGGCCGGATCGGCTTCCTGGCGATCAGTGACACGGTCGGCGATGTGCTCGCCGAGGCGCTGGCCGCCGACCCCGTACGCTCGTCGGTGGAGCAGCCAGCGGCGCCACTGACCGTCGACAGGGTGCTCAGCGCAGACGCTTGGGCACGCGAGCGAGCCTCCGCAACCATGAAAACGAAGAGGGAGTCGGCGTGACCGCGGTCATCTACACCCTCGGCGTCGTCTTCTTCTTCGTCGGGTTGATGACCTCGATCGCGCTCCACGAGGTCGGGCACATGTGGCCAGCCAAGAAGTTCGGCATCAAGGTCACCGAGTATTTCGTCGGCTTCGGCAAGCGGTTGTGGTCGGTGCGCCGCGGCGAGACCGAATACGGCCTGAAGGCCATTCCGCTCGGGGGCTACGTCAAGCTGGTCGGCATGCTGCCACCGGCAGCTCGTGACGAGGGCATCGACCCCGACCATCCGCAACGGGTCCGGGCCAGCAACACCGGCATGTTCACCCAGTTGGTCGCCGACGCCCGGGCCGCCGAGTACGAGAAGGTCGGCCCCGGCGAGCAGGACCGATTGTTCTACCGCAGGCCCTGGTGGCAGAAGCTGATCGTGATGAGTGGAGGCCCGCTGGTCAACGTCGCCATCGCCACCGTGCTGTTCGCGCTGCTCATCATGGTGATCGGCGGCCCCGGCGCCCCGACGACCACCGTCGACACGGTGTCCGACTGTGTGATCGCGGCCGACCGCACCGAGCAGACCTGCCAGCAAGGAGACCCGGCCTCTCCCGCAGCCATCGCCGGTCTGCAGCCGGGTGACACGATCACCGCCTTCAACGGCACCGAGGTGACCGGCTGGGACCAGTTGACCGGGCTGATCCGATCCAACGACAACGGCAGCGCGCGGATCGAGGTCGAGCGGGACGGTCAGACCCTGCTGCTGCGCACCAACACCACCGTCTCGCCGCGCGCGAGCCTGGACGACCCGGACACCTTCACCGAGGTCGGCTTTCTTGGAGTGGGCCCCACCCAGCCGATCGTTCGTGGTGGTCCGGCGGACGTGGCTAGCACGATGGGCAGGCTGGCCAAGCTGACCGGTGCTGCGATGCTCGACCTGCCGGCCAAGATGGTGGGCGTTGCCCGCGCAGCGGTCGGCGCCGAGCGCGAACAGGACAGCCCGATGAGCGTTGTGGGCGCGAGCCGGGTGGCCGGTGAGCTGGTCTCCGACGAGCAGAACCCGTGGCGCACCCGCTTCTCCCAGGTGATCGGGCTGCTGGCCTCGGTCAACCTGTTCATCGCCTTGTTCAACTTCTTGCCGATTCTGCCGCTGGACGGTGGCCACATCGCCGGGGCGCTGTACGAGGCGCTGCGTCGCGGCTGGGCGAGGCTGCGTGGCCGGCCGGACCCGGGATACTTCGACATCGCCCGGCTGCTGCCGCTGGCGTACGGCTTCGCGATGGTGCTGATCGTGATGGGCGTGCTGCTGGTGTGGACAGACATCGTCAACCCCGTACGACTCGAGTGAGGACGACACCATGCCCGCCATCGACCTCGGCATGCCCGCAGCACCGCCACCGGTGCTCGCCGAACGCCGCCGTTCGCGACAGATCCGTGTCGGCGACGTGCGGGTGGGCGGGGACGCTCCGGTGTCGGTGCAGTCGATGACGACCACGCCGACCACCGAGATCGACGCGACGTTGCAGCAGATCGCCGAGCTCACCGCATCGGGCTGTGACATCGTCCGGGTCGCCTGCCCGAGCCAGGACGACGCCGAGGCGCTGCCCGCCATCGCCGGCAAGTCACAGATCCCGGTGATCGCCGACATCCACTTCCAGCCCAAGTACGTCTTCGCTGCGATCGACGCCGGCTGTGCGGCTGTGCGTGTCAACCCGGGCAACATCCGCAAGTTCGACGACCAGGTCAAGCAGATCGCCAAGGCCGCGAAGGATGCCGGCGTGTCGATCCGGATCGGTGTGAACGCCGGCTCGTTGGACCCCAGGCTGCTCGCCAAGCACGGCAAGGCGACACCCGAGGCGCTGGTGGAGTCCGCGGTGTGGGAGGCCGGGCTGTTCGAGGAGCACGACTTCCACGACTTCAAGATCTCGGTCAAGCACAACGACCCGGTGGTGATGGTGCGGGCCTACGAGTTGCTTGCCGAGGCCGGCGACTGGCCGCTGCACCTGGGCGTCACCGAGGCCGGGCCAGCCTTCCAAGGGACCATCAAGTCGTCGGTCGCCTTCGGTGCGCTGCTCGGTCAGGGAATCGGGGACACCATCCGGGTGTCACTGTCGGCGCCACCGGTCGAGGAGGTGAAGGTCGGCAACCAGATCTTGCAGTCGCTCAATCTGCGCCCGCGCAAGCTCGAGATCGTCTCCTGCCCGTCGTGCGGGCGCGCCCAGGTCGACGTCTACACCCTCGCCGACGAGGTCACCGCTGGGCTTGAGGGCATGGAGGTGCCGTTGCGGGTCGCCGTCATGGGCTGTGTGGTCAACGGCCCAGGGGAGGCTCGCGAGGCCGATCTGGGTGTGGCCTCGGGCAACGGCAAGGGCCAGATCTTCGTCAAGGGTGAAGTGATCAAGACCGTGCCGGAGTCCAAGATCGTGGAGACCCTCATCGAGGAGGCGATGCGGATCGCCGACGAGATGGGGGAGCCCGCCGACGGATCAGGTGCGGCGCCTAGCGTCAGTGTGAGCTGACCTGCAGCACCCGCCTGCTCGTCCCACCTGCCTGCAATCGACGGCGCCGACTCAGCGGGTGCCGCCTGTCGACTGTCGTCGTAGGCTGCGGTGCGTGCTCACGCCTCTTCGCGGCAAGCAGGGAGTTTGCCTGCTCGGTCCCTCCGACCTGGCACGCGTACGGGCTCTGCTGGCCGACGATCCGGCAACAAACGTCTTCATGGGCGACCGCATCGAGTCCACCAAGCTGGACCCGCGCTGGCTGGGTGGCCGCGTCTACGGGTACGTCGACGACGGTGAGCTGCTCGCCTTGTGCCACCACGCGGCCAACCTGGTGCCGGTTGGTGCGCATCCTGCAGCGATCGAGGCATTCGCCACCCGGGCGCTCGCCGACGGTCGAGCCTGCAGCTCCATCTTTGGCCC
>JACCYS010000222.1 GCA_013696365.1 Nocardioidaceae bacterium | reverse complement strand
CCGCCGCACACTCAGCACCACCACCTACACCGCCATCTGCTACGGCCTGTGTGCCGCGATCCTGCTAGTAGTGTGCATCGTCGGTCGCCAACAGCTCAGCGGCTACCCCGCAAGCTCGTGGGCGGGCCTGTTGGCGGTGACTGTGTGTGCGCAGCTGCTGGGGCACTCGGTGTTCAACTATCTGCTGGCCACGATGAGCCCGACGCTGGTCGCACTGATCATCTTGCTGGAGGTGCCTGGGGCGGCCCTGTTGGCCGCTGCATTCATCGATCAAAGCCCGCCAGCGGGTGTGTATGCAGGGTTGACCCTGATCGTGGCCGGGCTTGCTGTCGTGGTCGCGTCCAGACGACCTCGGCAACCGACGGTGGGGATCCCGGACTGATCCCCGACTGATCTGGGCGTTGAGGCTGTCGAAAGACCGTCCGCTTCAGTCGGCGTCCGCCTGGGCCTCGGCGTCATCGCCGGAGCCGCTGGCACCGCCCATGTCGTCGGCGCTCCAGCTGCACCGCCAGGTGATCCGCCCGCCGGAGCGATAGCGGGAGACCAAGTTGTCGCCTTCCGGGGTGCTGGCGTTTTGCCAGTCGTACTCGCTGTCCACGGTGAAGCCGTAGACTCTGAGCATCATCCGCAGTGCGCTGGGTGTCGGCCAGCCGACCAGCACCGTGGTGTCGGCGGCGAACTCTTCGGCCGCCGCGTGGGCCTGCCTGGTGACCTCATTGCGGAACACCTTGATCAGCTGGCCCTCCTGGTTGAGCACGCGGGTGTCCAGCACCAGATGCCGCGGCTGCATCGCGCTGAGCCGGGAGAATAGCTCGGTAAAGCGCAACGTGTGATACAGGAAGCCGAAGCACTGGATGACGTCGATCTGCAGATCCTCCCGGGCCAGAACGCCGTACAGGTCACCGGTGATGAACCGGCACGAAGAGGAGTCCGCGCCGTACTCGGCGAAGGTCTTCTCCGCGTTCTCCACCAGCTCCGGACGTGCCTCGATGCCGGTGACGTGTGCAGCGCCGGCCTTGAGGGCTGCCATCATCCACCGGCCGTCGTGCGAGGCGATGTCCAGGACGCGGGCCCCCTGCAGGATGTCTCGGTTGGCGTCGATCAGCGCCTCGTGGCGCATGTTCAACCGACGCACCCCCGTTGAGGTGGTGCTGGTCTCCAGAAACCGGGGGTGGTCGGTGAAGAAGCCGGGCGGGTTCTCGTCGGAGGTGGGCTCGGGCATGCGGCACTCCTGTCGGCTGCTCGTCGAGATGGTGACGCTAGCCGAAGTGGGCCGACTGCGACAGGCACAGGTGTGGCCGACACGCCGTCAATCGCGAGTGCTTGAGGTCAACGACAGAACATTCGGCGAAGTCTCGGCCTTCTCAGCCACGCCTCAGTGTCTGCTGGCACCATTGAGCCGGTGACCTCATCAGGGGCACCTGTGCGATGTCTGGACGAGGCGACCAGCGGCGAGGAGATGACGACATGGCAACGCAGCCCAACATGCGGATACCGACGCCGCCGACCGGCGTCCCAGTCGCGTCCTATGAGACCTACGAAGCGGCCCAGCGGGCGGTGGACTTCCTCTCCGACGAGCAGTTCCCGGTGCAGCACGTCACGATCGTGGGGAACGGCTTGCGGATGGTGGAGCGGGTCATCGGTCGTTGGGACCGCAACAAGGCCGCTGCCACGGGTGCTGCTGGTGGAGCCTGGTGGGGGTTGTTCCTCGGGCTGATGCTCAGCCTCTTCTCCACCAACGGCTCCAGCCTGTTCTTGGTCATCGTGGCCGCCGCCATCGCGGGTGCCATCTTCGGCGCTGTCTTCGGGATGATCGGCTATTCGATGACCGGCGGGCGACGCGATTTCCGCTCACAGAGCAGCGTGGTGGCGACGACGTACGACCTGCTGTGCAAGTTCCAGCACGCCGACGAGGCTCGTGGGCTGCTGGAAAAGCTCGCCATGCGCCGCTGAGCCTGCGGGTGCCTGACCTGGACAGGCTCAGTAGCTTACTCGTCCACCAGGCGGAGGCCTGTGGGCGACTCGGCTCCCCGATGTACGAGGCGCTGCTGCGTCGAGCCGCGCAACAGCTCGCCGTCACGGGCCCGCTGCGCGATGTGCTGGCTGCTCATGCGGATGCCCCGGGACCGGCAGCCACCGGGCTTCGGCTTCTCGGCACCGTGCACCGGCTCGTGCTGGAGCGCAGGGCCGGTGACCTGGCGCTGTACTACCCCAGCGTGGGTGGCCGGTTCACCCTCGACGCGGCCTGGCCCGCGTTGCTGGACGTGCTCGCCAACCATCCCGCTGAGGTGGCCGACGGCATGCGCCGCCCGCCGCAGACCAACGAGGTCGGTCGCGCCGCGGCGCTCGTCGGGGGGCTGCTCCGCGTGCTGCGGCCGGATCCGATGCCGCTGCGCCTGTACGAGCTGGGAGCGAGCGCGGGTCTGAACCTGCGCGCCGAACAGTTCCGTTACGTCAGTCGCAGTGGGGTTTGGGGGCCATCGGACAGCCCGGTGCAACTCCAAGCCGCATGGACAGGCACCAGCACCCCCTTGGGCACGGCGATGCAGGTGGTGGATCGGCGTGGGTGTGACCCGGACCCGCTCGACCCGACCAGCACCGAAGGCCGCCTGGTCCTGACGTCGTACGTCTGGCCCGACCAGCCACGAAGGCTGGAGCGTCTGCGCGGCGCTCTCGAGATCGCTGCGCGGGTGCCGGCCGAGGTGACCAGGCAGCCGGCGGCCGACTTCGTCGCGCGCATGCATCTGCTCGACGACCACGTCACCGTGCTGTGGCACTCGGTGATGTGGCAGTACCTCGACGCCGACGAGCAAGACGTCGTCACCGGACAGGTACGGCGGATGTCGCAGCAAGCCAGCCTTGGCGCACCCTTCGTCTACCTGTCCCTTGAGCCCGGCCGGCGGGCGGACGGTGTCGATCACGAGTTCCTGGTGCTGGTCGAGACGTGGCCGGTGGGGGAGCGCCAGGTGCTGGGGGTGGCGCAACCGCACGGGCTTCCGGTGCAGTGGGAGTGCTAGCCGCCCGCTGGTGCGCGCCTTGCCAGCCACCCTCGGGTGGGCCAGGCTGCCCGCATGGACGAGCAGGTGTGGCTGGTGCGGCACGGCGAGACCGAGTGGAGTCGCGACGGTCGGCATACCTCCGTCACTGACCTGCCGCTGACCGACACGGGGGTGGAACAGGGCGGCGCCCTGCGCGCGCGGCTCGCCGACGTCACGCTGGACGCGGTGCTGAGCAGTCCGCTGCAGCGGGCGCGAGAGACGGCCAGGCTGGCGGGCTTCGCCGACGAGCAGGTCGACATCGATGACGACCTGCACGAGTGGCGCTACGGCGAGTACGAGGGCATCGGCACCCCCGAGATCCAGCAAACCGTGCCGGGCTGGGCGGTGTGGACCCACGAGATCGTCGGCGGGGAGAGTGGCGATCAGGTGGCGGCGCGCTGTGATCGGGTCATCGCCCGCTGTCGCCAGCGGGGTGGGCGGACGCTGCTGGTTGCACACGGACACCTGCTGCGGGTGCTGGCTGCCCGCTGGGTGAACGAGCCCTATAGCTTCGGCCGGCACCTACACCTCGACACTGCCACCGTGTCGGTGCTGGGCGACGATCGCGGGGCTCCCGCGATCGCCCAATGGAACGGCTGAACGTACGCCAGCCCGCGGCGCGTGCCGGGCAGCCGCCGACGGGCGCCGTGGCTTGACGATGCGTCGTGGCTCCGTCACGGTGCACAGATGACCTCTGCGGACCGGGACCGGGCGCACGAGCCGTCGGTGTGGTGTCCGCGGTGTGGTGACCCAATCGCCATCGATGACGACGGGTCGTGGGCCTGCAGTCGGCACGGCCGGGTTCCGCCGCTGAGCGGCTTCAAGGAGCCATCGGTGTTCGTGTTGCTCGAGCACGCCACCCGGACACGGTTTGGTGGCAGGTTTCCGACGTGGCTGCCGTGGCCGTTGCCGACGCTGTGGTCGGTGAGCGGTGTGGGTGTGGTCGGTGACCAGCACACCGTTGCGACTGTGCTCGCCTGTTCCGGCCCGGACCCGTTGGGCGGGGCGGGTGATCTGGTCGTCGTCGCAGAGGAGCCGCGCACCGGTCTCGGTGCGCACTATGCCGGCATCGCGGGCTTGGAGCCCGACGGTCGGATCTTCGGTCGGGCTGCGGACGCCAAGGTCGTGGTGAGCGGTCACCCGACACCGTTGTGGCATGTCGAGGCGGCCGATGACCGCGCGGTCTATGTCGGCGAGGCGTCCGGGTGCTGGTTGTGGGTCGTCGGCTGGCCGGGGTTGGCCACCGCGGCGGTGCTGCTCGAGGCGACCACATTGGTTGACCTGTCCTCGATCACGGCCGAGCTAGACGTTGTTCCGCTGACCGGTTTGTGCCCTCGGCTGCTGTCCCCCTGACCGACGCGGTCACGCTTGCACCTGGCTCGATACCCTCGCCGACGTGCGTGCTGACCTGCACACTCATTCATTCTGCTCCGACGGGACCGACAGCCCGGCCGCGCTGATGCGCGCCGCTGTCGCCGCGGGGCTCGACGTCGTGGCGCTGACTGACCACGACGTGGCTGTCGGCTGGCGGGCGGCGGGCGCTGAGGCCGGGGCTCTCGGGCTCGGATTCGTGCCGGGCATGGAGATCTCTTGCACGTTGGACGGCGGTGGGGTGCATCTGCTGGCGTACGGTGTCGACCCCGGTCACGGACCGCTGCAGAGTGAGTTACGACGTGTCTTGGACGGCCGAAACGAACGGTTGCCGGCCATCCTGTCGCGGCTTCGCGACCTGGGCATCGACGTCGACGAGGCGGCGGTCCGGTCGGTCGCAGGTCATGCGGTTGCTCTGGGTCGTCCGCATGTGGCCGATGCCTTGGTGGCAGCAGGTGTGGTGGCCGATCGGCGCGAGGCCTTCGTGCGCTATCTGATGCCGGGCAAGCCGGCCTTTCTGCCGCGATATGCGGCGCCGCTGTGGCAGATGCTCGACCTGGTGGCCGACGCGGGTGGGGTGAGTGTGTTGGCCCACCCGTGGGCGAGGGGGAGCCGCGCGGTGCTCGCGCCGGAGGCTATCGCCGAGCTGGCGCGGCTCGGTCTGACCGGTCTGGAGGTGTGGCACCACGACCAGACCGAGCGGGACAGCCGCGAGCTGTTGGCACTTGCCCGAGACCTCGGGCAGTTAGCAAGCGGCTCCAGCGACTACCACGGGCTGGGCAAGGTCGACCATGATCTGGGCCGGCACACCACGCCGCCCAAGCAGCTCGAGCGCCTGCTGACGGCCATGGACTCCGCCGCCACCGCTGCGACCTCCGCCGACCCCAACGTCTGCCCGATGCCGGCGGTGTTGCCATGAGCAGTGTTGTCAGCGTCAGCCTTCTCGCCGAGGTCTTCATCACCCTGTTCGTCATCATGGATCCGCCGGGGACGGTGCCCATCTTTCTGGCGCTGACCAGCGGTCAGTCACCGACGGCACGTCGACGCGCGGCCTGGCAGGCGGTCGTGGTGTCGTTTGTGGTGATCGTGCTGTTCGCCCTGTTCGGCCGTCAGCTGTTGGACTATCTCAGCGTCTCGCTGCCCGCGCTGCAGGCTGCGGGAGGCCTCTTGTTGCTGCTTGTCGCGCTGGAGCTGCTGACCGGCAAGGCGGCCGAGCCGAGCGCCGCGGTCGATGTGAACGTGGCCATGGTGCCGCTCGGCACACCGCTGTTGGCCGGGCCCGGAGCCATCGTGGCGACGATGGTCTTCGTTGATCAGGTGGACGGTGCGCCGGCGCTTGTTGCCGTGATGGCCGGCATCGTGGGCGTGCACGTGGCGCTGTGGCTGTCGATGCGCTTCTCGGTGTTGATTTTGCGTCTGCTCGGTGACTCCGGTGTCACCTTGGTGACCCGGATCAGTGGGCTGCTGCTGTCTGCGATCGCGGTGCAGCTGGTTGCAGACGCCGTACGAGCCTTCGTGACCGGATCGGGATCGGGTTAAGGCGACTGCGTTCGGTTATCGGGGGGTTGCTGGCCGACCGCGCCCTGCTGCGCCGGCCACCAGTCGATCAGGCAACACGCGCGCGGCCAGCAACAGTGCCCGATAGCGACGGGACGGCACCGAGACCCGCACGCCGTCAGCGAGATCACGCAGTGCCTCGTCCACCACAGCATCGGCGTCCAGCCACATCCACTGCGGCACCATCCGCATCTGAACCCCCATGCGCTGGTGGAACTCGGTGCGGACAAAGCCCGGGCACAGTGCCATCGCCCGCACCCCGTCGGGCCGGTAGGCGATGTCCAGCCATCGGGTGAAGCTGATCAACCACGCCTTGTGCGCACCGTACGTACCCCGGGGCAGCCAACCCGCCACGCTGGACACGTTGAGGATGGTGCCGGCCCCCCGAGAACGCATGCCGCCCAATGCCGCGTGGCTGAGCTGTAGTGGTGCCTGCACGTGCACGGCCAGCGACTGCTGCTCCTCGGCGAGGTCGTTGTCGGCAAACGACCCGGCCGTCCCGAAGCCGGCATTGTTCACCAGCAGATCCACCGGCCGCGCCATGTCGGCCAGCACGGCGGCAACGGCTGCGATGCCCTCCCCGCTGGACAGATCAGCGGCAAGCACCTCAATATCGACCGCGTCGCGGGATCGGAGTTGCCCTGCCGCGGCGTCGAGGCGTGACCGGTCGCGGGCAACCATGACGATCTCGTAGCCACGAGTCGTTAGCGCCTGTGCGAAGGCCAGTCCGAGACCGCTGGAGGCGCCCGTCACCAGGGCCCGTGCCGGCAGCACGGCGCTGGTGGGTGCTGGTGGATGCGGGTCGTCGGCCTCGGTCATCGACCTAGCATCTCGGCACGCGCCCCCGCCGGCAGCCGCGGGACCCACTCTGCGGCACACTAGGCACGATGACAACGACGCTGGCGGTCGCCAACCAGAAGGGTGGCGTGGCCAAGACCACTACCGTAGCTTCGCTGGGGGCTGCCCTCGTTGAGCTCGGGCAGCGCGTGCTGCTGGTCGACTTGGACCCGCAGGCGAGCCTCACGTTCTCGCTGGGCATCGACCCTGAAGAGTTGCCCGCATCGGTTCATCAGGTGCTGCTTGGCGATGAAAAGGTCGCCGACGTGGTGGTGGGTGTCGAGGACGGGCCCGACCTGTTGCCGGCCACCATCGACCTGGCTGCCACCGAGGCCCAACTGTTGACCCGCACCGGTCGTGAGCATGCCCTGCGGCTCCCGCTGGAGGAGGTCGCTGGCGACTACGACTGGGTGTTGCTGGACTGCCCGCCATCGCTGGGAATCCTTACAGTTGCTGCACTGTCGGCGGCCGACCTGGTGCTGGTGCCGATGCAGGCTGAGACCCTGTCGCACCGCGGGGTGGGACAACTGCTGGACACCGTGTACGACGTCAAGCGTTTCACCAACAAGAGCCTGCAGGTGCTGGGCGTGCTGCCGACGCAGTACGACGGGCGCACCCAGCATGCACGGGCGGTCCTCGAAGCGGTGTCCACCACCTACGACCTGCGAGTGCTCGAACCACCGGTTCCGAAGACCATTCGGTTTGCCGAGGCGCCGGCCATCGGCCGGTCGATCTTGGCGACGGCCAGGCGCAGCAAAGGAGCGATGGCCTACCGCGACATCGCCCGCGTGCTGCTCTCGGCCGGTCGGGCAACCGGCTGAATCGCCGGCACGACGCGCGCCTGATCAGCGCGAAGGCAGGCGTGTCGGTGCGTATGCGACGTAGGGGTTGCGGCTCCTGGTTAGCATTGTCGATCGTGACCGAAGAGAAGGCCGTTGTTGCGCGCGTCCGTACCTGGCGGGTGATGGCGTTCGTGGGCTCACTCGGCCTGACCTTTGCCGCCGCCGTCTCGTCGACCGCCGGGATGGTCGCCGCTGCCCCGGTTCCGGCTGCTAGCACAGCCGATGACAGCGCCCATCAGGAGCCAGCGGGGTCAGCGACGCAGCCGACGGCCCGTCAAGGGGTCGACACATCTCTTGGGCCGGTGCAGGAGGCCATCAGCGCAGCCACGCAGAGGCTGAAGGCTGCCCAGCCCGTCGATGTCGCAAGCAGCAAGCGGGCAGCGCCGACGCTGGAGCCGCGCCCGCCGCGAAGCTCGGGTCAAGGGCGACGGGTGGTCTTCGACGAGTCATCGCAGCAGGTGTGGCTGATGCGCACGGGCGACACCGTCCGCGCCACCTACCTGGTGTCCGGGTCAAAGATGGACAACCTACGACCGGGGCAGTACGAGGTGTATTCCCGCTCGCTGCACGCCATCGGCTTCAACTACCGCAGCACCATGCGTTACATGGTCCGCTTCACGCAAGGCAACAACGCCGCCATCGGCTTCCATGACATTCCCCGCGACAACGCCGGCCAGCCGGTGCAGACAGCCAAGGAGCTCGGAGTGGCTCGTTCCTCGGGGTGCATCCGACAACGCCCGAGCGACGCTCGACAGATGTGGGACTTCGCCCAGCTGGGCACGGACGTCGTCGTCGTCACCTGAGCCTGGTTTGCCCCGACGCGCTGGCTCAGTCGCCGCCGGGTGGGGTGCCCTGCTCGGCGCCGCTGCCTTGCCCAGACCGACGCCGCCGGCGACGACGCGGCTGGCTGGAGCCTGCACCTGAGCTGTCCGGTGCTGCGGAGGTATCCGCCGCACCGCTCGCCGTCTCCGCGGTTTCCGTGACGCTGGCGTTGCCGGGCACAGTCTCGCCGCCGCGTGTACGGCGGCGAGACCGCGAACGGGATCGGGTCGGGCGCTGATTGTCGGTGCCCTGGCTGCGACCGGCACCGGCCCCGGCCGACGGCCGAGTTGCCGGCACCGCGGCGGGTGTGACCCGGCCGGTGACCCCGTGCGGGATCCCGAGGTCGTGGTACAGGTGCTCAGAGGTCGAGTACGTCTCTTGCGGCTCGTCGAACGGCAGGTCGAGCTCTCGGTTGATCATCTGCCAGCGGGAGATGTCGTTCCAGTCGACGAACGTGATAGCGATTCCGCTGGCGCCCGCCCTGCCGGTGCGCCCGATGCGGTGTAGGTAGGTCTTGTGGTCGTCTGGGCAGTGATAGTTCATCACGTGCGTCACTCCGGAGACGTCGATCCCGCGGGCGGCGACGTCGGTGGCTACCAGCACCGGCGTCTTACCCTCACGGAAGCGAGCCATCGCCTTCTCGCGGGCGATCTGGGCCATGTCACCGTGCAGCGGTGAGGCGGGGAAGCCTCGCTCGATCAAGTCGTCGGCGATCCGCTGAGCCTGCCGCTTGGTTCGGGTGAAGATGATCACCTTGCCGCTGTCCTCGGCCTGCAGAATTCGCGCGATGACTTCAGGCTTGTCCAAGTCGTGCGCTCGGAAGACGAACTGGGCAGTGGCGGGCACCATCTGCGACTCGTCGCCGGACTCTGCTCGGATATTGACCGGGTGCCGCATATGGGTCCGCGCCAGCGAGACGATCGCACCCGGCATGGTCGCGGAGAACAGCATCGTCTGCCGGGTGTCAGGGGTCTTGGCGAGGAGCTTCTCGACGTCGGGCAAGAATCCGAGGTCAAGCATCTCGTCGGCCTCGTCGAGGACCATCACCTTCACATGGCTGAGGTCCAGTGCCCGCCGGTTGGCCAGGTCGAGCAGACGTCCTGGCGTGCCGACAACGACGTCGACGCCGGCCTGCAGCGCATCCAGTTGAGGCTCGTAGGCAACCCCACCGTAGATCGTGACGCTGCGGGTCCCACGGCGCGCGGCGGCGGTTTCCAGATCACCGGCCACCTGCAGCGCAAGCTCCCGGGTGGGCGCAACAATCAGCGCCTGCGGTTTTCCGGGGGCGACCAGCTCCGCATAGTCGGGGTCGTGTGCGGCGACCGTCCGCTGCAGCACCGGTATGCCGAAGGCGAGAGTCTTGCCGGTGCCGGTGCGCGCCTGGCCGATCATGTCGGTGCCGGTCAGCGCTATCGGAAGGGTCATCTCCTGGATCGGGAAGGCGGAGGTGATGCCGACGTCGGAGAGCGCTTCGCTGATCTCAGCGATGACGCCCAAGTCGGAGAAGGTGGTCAGGGTGTCCTCGTTCCATGGTGCCGCTCCTGCGGCCATTTGCCTTGGGTGGCTGCCTTGGGTGGCGGCAGTAGTCTAGCGATCCGCCTCGCTAGGCTTCCCCCGTGCCCGACCCGCTGCCTGACCCGCCACCGGATGCCGCGCCGGGCGCTCCGACAGCCGAGCGCTCGGGTGAGTCCGCCGCGAGTCACGGCGGCGCGTTGGCGGACCCGGCGTACCGGGAGGCTGTGGTCGATCTGCTGGGGGTGCTGGCCTACGGTGGGCTGATCGCCTTCGAGCGCCTGGCCGAAGACTCCGCGATGGCGCCGACCCTGCCGGACAAGGTTGCATTGGCCTCGATGGCGGCCGCCGAGCTGGGCCACTTCATCCAGTTGCGCGACCGTCTTACCGACATTGACGCAGACGCCTATGTGGCGATGGAGCCTTTCCGCGACACCTTCGACCGATGGCACGCCAATACGGCGCCGCGCAACTGGCTGGAGAGCCTGATCAAGGCCTACGTCGGCGATGGACTGGCCAGTGATTTTTACCGCGAGATCGCCGCATATCTCGATGAGGGCACCCGCGTGCTGATCGTGGACGTCCTGGACGCTTCCGGGCACGCGGAGTTCGTGGTTGATCGGGTGCGGGCCGCCATCGCCGCCGACCCAAGAGTTGGCGGCCGACTCGCTTTGTGGGGCCGGCGACTGGTGGGTGAGGCGCTCAGCCAAGCCCAACTGGTGGCCGCCGAGCGAGACGGGTTGGCGGCGCTGCTGGCCGGTGGGTTGGACCGGCCGGGCATGGATCTGGCGGCTATCGGACGAATGTTTGTCCGACTGACCGAGAACCATGCCCGGCGGATGGCCCGGCTCGGCCTATCGTCCTAGACCTCACTGGGCCGACGGCTCAACGGCCGACGGTATTCTTGCCTGTGATAGTTGACGCGGCGACGACGAGGACTGCCGACAAGCCGATCGACACGATCCAGAACAGCCAGTCCACGCCCGGGGTCCCGTACCAACCGAGGGCTTGGGACACGACGATTCCGAGCAGCACGCCACCGACGCCGCAGACCAGTGTCAGCCAGAGCGGGATGTTGTCCTTGTCGCCGGGAGCAACGAACTTGCCCAATAGGCCGATGATCAGGCCTGCTATGAGGACGCCAATGATTGACATGCGTACATTTCCTCCTTGATATCGACAGGTGCCGATGACCCGTCGTACCCAATACGCTAGTGCCTGAACCCTCGAGAATGTGGGACGCAGGCGGGGCTCAGCGGCTGCCGAAGCCCACCCGCCGCACGGACTCTTCGCCGATGTCGACGAAAGCCAGCCGGTCTGCGGGAACCATGACTGTCCGACCGCGCTCGTCGGCAAGAACAAGCAACTGGCCCTTACCGGACAGCGCCTCGTGCACGGCGTCGGTGATCTCGCTGCTGGTTTGCGCTGACTCGATGACTAACTCGCGGCTGGTGTGTTGGACGGCGATTCTGACCTCCACGAGGCCTCCTGACTGGGATGTGGGCGTACGACGCTCGACTGTAGCCAGTGGCTCAGACGGTGGCCGCCGGCGCCTCGGGCGATCCCGCCCGTGGGTAACCACCGATGCCGCGCCAAGCCAACGCGCTCACCAGCGCCACCGCATGGTCCTGAGAGACCTCGATGCCGCCGGCTAGCCAGTAGCGAGCACTGACCTGGGCCATACCGACCAGGCTGACCGCGAGCAACTGCGACGCCGCGTCGGGGAGGCCGGTGTCGTCGCGGATCACTGCCGCGACCATGGTCGCCGACTCGGTGGTGACCTTGTCGACGCGCTCGCGTACCGCCGGCTCCTGGGTGAGGTCCGACTCGAACACCAGCCGGAACGCGGCCTTGTCGTTGGCGACATAGGTATAGAAGGCATCGACGGTCGCAGCGACACGTTCCTTGTTGTCCTCGGTGACTGCCAGCGCCGACCGCACCGCCGCCACCACCGCCTCGCAAGAACTGTCCAGCAGCGCCAGGTAGAGGTCGAGCTTGCCGGGGAAGTGCTGATACAGCACCGGCTTGGAGACTCCGGCGCGATCGGCGATGTCGTCCATAGCGGCTGCGTGGTAGCCCTGCGATACGAAGATCTGCAGTGCGGCCTCGAGCAGTTGAGCCCGGCGCGCTGGACGTGCCATCCGTCCGCTGCGTTGCTGCACCGGCACCGAGGTGTCGCTCACCCGCATCGACCTCACCCTCCTCGGTGCTCCGAACCTCGGTGCTCCGAACCAAAACCAGGACTACCAGAGGTCAATCTTAACCGTGGTCTCGCCTGCGACAGCGTCCACGACCCGGACGCATCGCTGCGATGGCAGCTGGCCCGGTGATGATCGTGGAACATCAAGACCCGCTGCACGGTTGGCAACAAAGTCCGCTCACCGGCGCCGCCGGTCACCCGAAGCACCAGGAGGCCCACCCGTGTCGACCACCGCGCTGCCGCCGCTCGTTGAACCCGCCGACGAGCTGAGCATCGACGAGGTCCGCCGTTACAGCCGGCACCTGATCATCCCTGACGTGGGAATGACCGGGCAGAAGCGGCTGAAGAATGCGCGAGTGCTGGTCATCGGAGCTGGCGGCTTGGGCAGCCCAGCGATGTTGTACCTGGCAGCCGCTGGGGTCGGCACCCTGGGCATCGTCGACTTCGACGAGGTTGACGAGTCCAACCTGCAGCGCCAGGTCATCCACGGCCAGAGCGACATCGGCAAACCCAAGGCTGTGTCGGCCAAGGAGGCCATCGCCGAGACGAATCCGTACGTCGAGGTGGTTGTGCACGCCGAGCGGTTGGACAACGACAACGTCATGGGGATCTTCGAGCAGTACGACCTGATCGTCGACGGTACCGACAACTTCGCGACCCGCTACTTGGTCAACGACGCCGCGGTGCTGCTCGGCAAGCCTTACGTGTGGGGATCGATTTACCGTTTCGACGGGCAGGCATCGGTCTTTTGGGCTGCAGCACCCGGTGGCGAGGCCCCGTGTTATCGCTGCCTCTACCCCGAGCCGCCGCCGCCGGGGATGGTGCCGTCCTGTGCCGAGGGGGGCGTGCTCGGCGTGTTGTGCGCCTCGATCGGGTCGATCCAGGTGAACGAAGCGATCAAACTGCTCACTGGTGTCGGGACGCCACTGATCGGCAGGCTCATGGTCTACGACGCGTTGGAGATGGAGTACCGCAAGTTGCGGATCCGGAAGGACCCCAACTGCGCGGTCTGTGGTGACAACCCCACGGTCACCGAGCTGATCGACTACGAGACGTTCTGTGGCGCGATGAGCGACGATGCCGCCGAGGCCGCTGCCGGCTCGACGATCTCGGTGACCCAGCTGGCGGCGATGCTCAAGGAGCGCCAGGACGGAGCCCGTGATTTCGTGCTGGTCGATGTGCGGGAGCCCAACGAGTACGAGATCAACAAGATCCCCGGCTCGGTGCTGATCCCCAAGGGGGAGTTTATGTCCGGCGATGCGCTGGGCAAGCTCGGCCAGGACAAGCCGGTCGTGCTGCACTGCAAGTCCGGCGTGCGGTCAGCCGAGGCGCTGGCGGTGCTCAAGGGCGCCGGCTTCGCTGACGCCGTGCACGTGGGCGGCGGGGTGGCCGCCTGGGTCAACCAGATCGACCCGTCCCAGCCCGCCTACTAAATCCCGCCCGCGATCCGTCACTTCTGGTGCGCCGATCCGTCACCTCTGGCGGTCGCCAGCGGGCTAGTGTGCCGCCGTGTCCGTTGACCGAGAGGCGCTGATCGAGCAGGTGCTTGACCTTGTGGAGGCGGTGCCTCCCGGTCAAGCCACAACGTACGGTGCGCTTGCGGATTCTGTGGGCTTTGGCGGTCCGCGCTGGATCGGGTCGGTCTTGTCTAGGCATGGAGCAGCCGTGCCGTGGTGGCGAGTGGTGCGTGCTGACGGCACGCTGCCGCCGTCGCATCGCGCCGAGGCAGTGACGCGCTATCAAGCCGAGGGCACCCCGCTTCGAACCGACGCAACTGGGCGCGTTGCCGGCGTGGATCTCGCGGCGGCCGAAATCCGCGCTGCGGATGCTGGCACGGCAGGTTGTTGATGTGTCGGATGACCACTGGATAGACGACGCCGTCGCTGGTTCGAGGGACGTTCGGACCCGTGAGGTCGACCACCGGAGGCGCCGCGAACGGCACGGTGAGCGGCGCCCGGCAACGCGCTCGCGGGAACTCGGTTGGCGACCGCGAGAGCCGTAGAGACAGTGCGCTCGGTCGGCAAGAATATGGCGCCGCGGGTAAGCGCCGGGTCCGTCAACGGGATGTGAAACTGCCCTTTCGTCACAGTGCGGAGCAGCGTGGGTGCCCGTTTGGCCAATGTCCGTCTCGGCGTCGTCACCGCGTTGGGCGGGACGGTCGTCATCGTCGTCGACGACGACATCGGTTCGCCGCCTGGCCAGTATCCCCATCGCGTGGAGGTGGTGCTGGTTGAGCCGCTCAGGCCGACCGAGTTTGTGGATCTCGTGGAAACCGTGGTCGGCGCGACACCGCATCGGGCTCTTCTCGACCACGTCAAGCACGTCAGCGCCGGCCTGGCTGGCCGCGTGGTGCGGGAGACCGAGAGCCTGCTGATGACCGGCAGGGTGTCGTGGATCCCCGATGGGGTGACCCTTGTCGACGCCGGGGCTGCGGAGCGGCTGCCAGGTGAGATCCGCTCGTTGCTCGACTCCGCGGTGGCCCAGGCGGAGAGCGCCACGCTCGACGTCATCCAGATGCTCGCGTGCCTGGACGAATCGGTGTCGCTCGAACAGCTGCTGGCGCTGCTGAACGAGAGCGGCGACGCGTCGCGCCAGCTGACGATCGACCAGCTCCGGTCGGTGTGCGAGCGGTTGACCGACCTCGGGCTGCTGCGTGTCGTCGGTGGAGGGCTCGACTTCCACTCGGCGGCGGTGCGAACGGCCGCCACCGCCTGGATGTGACCAGCCGTACGGATGCAGTTGCACACCAGGGCGGCGAAGTCGGAGGTGTTGCCGCCAGCGGCGCGGCTGCAGCAGTGGTTGTCGGCCGGTCACCTGTTGGCTGCCTGCGAGTTTGCGCTGACCGCCGCGGCTGGTGCCTCCGCGGCCGGTGACGACGTGCTCGCGCTCGAGCTGTGCGAAAGAGTCCAGGTGCTGCTGGACCGGCACGCCCTCACCACGGTCGACACGGCGCGGCTCACCGAGCATCTTCAGCGCATCAGGTCGTCGTCGGCGCGCCCCCTACGCCGTGCCGACGAACCGCTATCGGAGCCCTCGGTCGTGCCGATGCCAGCGGACCCGGTCACCTTGAGCGCCCGGGTCGAACAGGCCGACCGCCTCGGACGAGTGAGCGACCGCATCGCCACCAGGCTTGCGTACGTCACCGACTACCTCATCCCCGCACGAGAGCTGGACGTAACTCACCGGCTGCTGCGGGAGATCGACCCGCTGGCCGACGATCTGGCGGACCGCGCCCGGGTCGAGATCCGGCGCCATCTCCCCGACGTGCTGCTTGGCCGGTCTGCGCTCGCAGAGCCGGCCGTGTCGCGGCTGGCCGCGGCGGTGAGCAAGCTGCCGCCGGAGGTGGCCCACGACGTCTGCCTGCTCGACTGTCTGATCGCCCACCACCTCGGCCGCCGTGACCTGTCCCGGCGGATGAGCTGCCTGGGCCGTCCGGGCCGAGGTGAGATCGGGCTCGACGATGCGACGGTCGCCGCCCGCATCTTGGCGATGCGTGAACGGTTCACCGAGGCGCAGACCGCATTGGACGAGGCGCCCACGCCGACCAGTCCACTCGCGCGACAGCTGCGGGGCCTGGCCGAGGGTCAGCTGGCGACGCGGCTCGGCCGCACCGACACCGCGATCACCGTCCTGCGCCATGCCCAGGAGGTCGGATTTGGTGAGGACTGTCACCTGTTGATGCCGGAGATCACCGCCCGGCTCATCGCCTTGATCGCCCCCACCGACCTCGACAGCGTCTACGAGGATTTCGAGGTTTTCGACAGCATCATCGGTACCGGTCGGACAGTCGGAGCCGAGTCGGTCTACCGCCTGGTCGCCCGGTCCGCGATCAGGCGGGCGGCCGGCCAGATCGAGCGAGCCCTGGAGCAACTGGTCGCCGCGACCGAGTTGGCTGTGGACCTGGAGTTCCCGTTGCTCGCCGGCCACTGCCACCTTGGTGCCGCAGAGTGCTTGAGCACTCTCGACCGTCCCGGGGAAACCCAGATGCACCAGGACCTCGCCCGCCGCTACTTCCGTCAGGCAGGTGTGCTCAACGGCCCGAGCCGGGAGTACGGGATGCCGCTCACGACCAAGCACCCGACACGGGGCCGCGACCCCCGTTCGACTTCGGGGGGAAGGCGTCCGCGGCAAGGCCCCGGCGTCGACATCACCGCCATCCGGGCCAGGTGAACGGGGCCGGCTGCCCAATGGCCAGGCCTCCCGCCGGCTAGCGGCCAGGGGGAACGGACGGATGGGACCGGAACTCGCGGATGGTCACGCCAACTCGGATCGTTGCTGAGGGACGGGTGGAGTGTCGGCGGGGTCTGCTTGAGTGCCGTCTGTGCCGAACTATCAGCTGCGTCCCCGCCCGGCGCCCGTTGCGAGCGCACCCGCGCTCGACGAGCAGCAGCGCGCGGTCGTCGACCACCCCGGCGGCCCGCTGCTGGTGCTCGCCGGGCCGGGCACCGGCAAGACCACGACGCTGGTCGAGAGCGTGGTCGACCGGATCGAGCGCCGCGGCCTGTCGCCCAGCGAGGTGTTAATGCTCACGTTCAGTCGCAAGGCCGCCGGAGAGCTCCGCACCCGCATCGGTGCCCGGCTCGGCCGCACCACGTCTGGTGTGCTCGCCAGCACGTTCCATGCCTTCTGCTACGCGTTGGTGCGTCGCTTCGCCGACGCCGAGCTGTACGCCGACCCTCCGGCGCTGCTGTCGGCACCCGAGCACGACGTACGCTTACGCGAGTTGCTCGTCGGCGAGCGGGACACCGGGCGGGTCGACTGGCCGGCGAGCCTGCGCCCGGCACTGCGCACCCGCGGCCTGGCCGGTGAGCTGCGCGGACTGCTGGCTCGGGCCCGGTCGCTGGGCTACGACCCGCCCGACCTGGTCGAGGCCGGTCTGAGCGCCGGGCGCCCGGAGTGGGTGGCGGCGGGGGGGTTCTTCGCCGAGAGCCTGGACGTGTTCGACCAGCAGCACCAGCTCGACTACGCCGAGCTGGTGCACCGAGCCACGATCGTCGCGTCCGACCCGGCCAACCAGGCGGCGCTGCGCCGCGAGCATGCCTTCGTGGTGGTCGACGAGTATCAAGACACCGACCCCGCCCAGGTGGCGTTGCTGCAGGCGCTGGCCGGCGATGGGCGCGACCTGCTCGTCGTCGGCGACCCTGACCAGTCGATCTACGCCTTTCGCGGCGCCGACCCGCGCGGCCTGCTGCGCTTCCCCGACCGGTTCCACACCAGAGCGGGCGACCGTGCGCCGCTCAAGGTCCTCACCACCACCCGTCGGTTCGGGCCTGGGCTGCTGGCCGCATCCCGGTCGGTGGTCGCGGCGCTGCCGGTGCCGGGCAGCCTCGACCGCGACACGTTCACGCAGTTCCGCGAGCCGGCCAGCGCCGAGCCCGCTTGCGGGGACGGGGCGGTGCAGGTGCGCACCTTCACCTCGCCCGCCGCCGAGGCCGAGCACATCGCGCTGCTGCTGCGCCGAGCACACCTCGATGACGATCTGCCGTGGTCGCAGATGGCGGTGTTGGTGCGGTCGGGGGTGCAGTCCATCCCGCGGCTGCAGCGGGCGCTGTCGGCGGCGGGGGTGCCGGTCGACGTGGCCGGTGACGAGGTGCCGTTGCGCGCGCAGCCGGCCGTGCAGACGCTGTTGCTGGCGCTGCGGATGGC
>JACCYS010000176.1 GCA_013696365.1 Nocardioidaceae bacterium | reverse complement strand
CCGCCAGTAGCGGACCGTCTCCGGGCTCGTGCGGAGCCACGTCGCCAGCTCATCGGTGGTGAGGTAGTCCTCCATGTCCTGTTCCTTCCGTGGATACGGCTTAGCCGCTAGGGAAGATCATGGGCGGCGAGGATTGCGTTGAGCAAGCCAAAGCCGCTACGATCACTTCCACTTAGGAACGGGGACAGGATGCCTAGACCAAACCCGCCTCGCAGCATCGCCGGCGAGCCGGCGCTCGCTCGGCGTGTCGCCCACGAACGCGAGGCCCGCGGCATGACCTACGAGGGCCTCGCCTTTCGCATGACGAAGGTCGGTTGCCCGATCCAAGCGTCGGCGCTCTACAAGATCGAGAAAGCCGACCCGCCGCGGCGCATCACCGTCGACGAGCTCGTGGGCTTCGCGCAAGTCTTCGGTACCTCGGTTGAGCAACTACTGCTTCCGCCGGAGGTGGTCGCGTCCCAGGAGCTCGCGGAACTTGTAATCGCCTGGAGCACGGCTAGCGACAAGGCGGGCGCCGCCCGCCGGGACGAGGACGACGCGTGGGAGCAACTGAAGGGTTTCGTCGAACAGCACCCTGCGGTGGCGACCTCTTTGGAGAAGTTCATGGCCATCTGGACCGAGCACCACTTCGACGAACAGATTCAGGATGAGGCTCTCGCGTACTGGATGCACCGCATTACAGGCTCACCTGAGTGGAAAAAGCGGTTCGACGGGGCGTTGGACAACAGGAGGCCGGCCCGTGGCCAACATCAGCAAGAGACCTGATGGCCGCTGGCGCGCCCGCTACCGTGACGACTCCGGCCGCGAGCACGCCCGGCACTTCACCCGGAAGGTTGACGGGCAGAGGTGGCTACGGGAGCAGCAGACGGCGCTCGACCGCGGGACGTGGGTCGACCCGTCGCACGGCCGGGTCACGTTCGCGTCGTACTACGCCGAGTGGTCGCAGCGGCAGGTTTGGGAGTCCAGCACCCGTAAGGCGATGGACAGTGCCATCCGGCTGGTGGCGTTTGCCGACGTCGAGATCGGCAAGGTCCGCCCGTCACACGTCGAGGCATGGGTCAAGCAGATGGCCGCGTCCTACGCGCCGACCACCGTCCGTGCGCGGATGGCCTACGTGCGGACGGTGTTCAAGGCGGCGATCCGCGACCAGATGGTCGCCACTGACCCGACGACCGGCGTACGGCTCCCCCGCCAGCGCAAGCGTGAGGCGCAGATGCGGATACCGACGCCGGATGAGGTCCGCGCAGTGCTGGACGCGGCCGACGACCGGTTCCGCCCGTTCGTGGCGGTGTGCGCGTTCGCTGGGTTGAGGCTCGGGGAGGCGGCCGCGCTGCAGGTCGGTGACGTGGACTTCCTGCGCCGCACGATCGCGGTGCAGCGGCAGGTGCAGCGCGCTCGGGGCGTCGTCGAGGTGCGGCTGCCGAAGTACGGCAGTGAGCGTGAGGTGTACGTGGCAGACGAGCTGCTGGTGATGATCGCCCGACTGGTCGAGTCCGGCATCCGTGAGCCGTGGCTGTTCTCCGGCGCTTCCGACGTACCCCCGTCAGGGACGACGCTCAACTCCCGGTGGCTGGCGACGTGCAGACGGGCCGGGGTCGAAGGGCTGCACACGCACCATCTCCGCCACTACTTCGCGTCAGGGCTCATCGCGGACGGCTGTGACGTGGTGACCGTGCAGCGGGCACTTGGGCACGGCAACGCCACCGTCACGCTCTCCGTCTACTCGCACTTGTGGCCCACGGCGGCGGACAAGACGCGCAAGGCAGCAGCGTCGATGATGACCGAAGTGCTCGGCGCTACTGCGGACTACCCGCGGACCGACGAGGGCTGACAGCGCTCTGACCTGCGGCGATGCGACCTAGGGAGAGTTGATCCAGATTTCCTCGACGTCCGGATCGTCCAGCAGTGGCTGAAGCGCGCCCAGCCCGGACACCCGGGACACGATCTCGCCGATCGCACCCGGTTCGTCGTCCAGTGCTGGCACGGCTCCAGTGAGACTGCGCCGCTCATGACGTCTGGTGGCCTCCTCAGCAAGCCGTCGGACCGCCAGCGGGTCCCTGGCGGGGTCTACACCCTGCAGACGCACCTCGGCGCGTACCTCGTCGAGCAGCACAGCGGGAACGGTGGACACACAGCACTCCCGGTTTCGCGATCACGGACAAGGCATCAGCGGGTGAGAACAGACCGGACACACCGGGACGTTAGTGGCACTTCAGAGTGCCGGGAAGAGCCCTGGGGCAATCTGTGGACAGGGTCGACAGATCCATTGCCGCACGCGTCGCAGGGATCACTCGTGCCCCAACAGTCGCGCCATCCCGAAACCAAGACGAGCGCCCCGGTGGTCGCTCCGGGGCGCTCGCTCGGGCGCAGGCCCTAAGGCCGCGCTGACAGACAATGCTGCGGGGGCTCGTCGGGTGCGGGCAAGCGAAGACCGCTGCGCTCGTCCGATCGTGCGTGGAGGCTCACCGAACGGACCAGCAGCCACGCCGTGCGACCGCCCAGCCAGCCGACCCAGCCAGCCAGCCAGCCAGTCAGTCCAGCAGGCTGCGGACGACCCGCAGACCCACCGACATGCGGGCCAGGTCGGGAGCCTCGTCCCGGCAGATCTCCTGCAGGGTGCTGCGGGCACGCTCCAGCCGCTCGCCGCAATTCACCGCCCAGGCAGCGACCTGCTCCTCGGCGGTGCTGGAAACTTCGTCGGCTGCCTCGGCTCTCTTGCCTTCCGTGGCATCGTCGGCGGTGGCGGCGTGCTCCAGCACCGTCGCGGTAAGCGAGGCGTGCACCTGCTGCAGGTCGTCACGCAGAGCCGCCCGCGCCATCGTCTGCCAGCGGTCCGCCCGGGGCAGTTCGACGACCCGGTCATAGAGCACGTCGACGGCCAGCTCTTGGCCGAGTACGCTGTGCACCCTGGCCACCTCCAGCGGGTCATGTTCCAGCCGCCGGGACACCTCCACGATCGCCAGCGCCGCATACGCCGCAGGCAGCACCGCGATCTGCTCGGCGACCTCTGCGGGCACGCCGACCGCGGTCATGTCGGCGATGCGCTTCTGCAGTCGCTCGGCGTCCCGGCCGGCGAGCACGCCGGGCAGGCCGGCCAGCACCTTCCGGACGGTCTCACCGACCTTGGTCACCGTCTGCTCGGGGTCGAGGTGCCAGCGATGGTTGACCAGCCATCTGCTGGCCCGTTCCGCCAGGGTGCGCACCTCCAGCCGCATCCGGGTCTGCGCCGACGCGTCGACCCCGGCGTCGAGGCCGTGCACCAGCCGGTCCAGCTCCTCGATACCGAACAGCTCGGTGGCCACCGCGTGCGCGCGTGCCAGCTCAGAGGCCGTGGCACCGGTCTCGCCGGACAGCCGCTGAAAGAACGTGATGCCACCAGAGTTGACCAGCTCGTTGACCACCTGGGTCACGATGATCTCGCGGCGCAACGGGTGCGCGTCCATCTGCTCGCGATAACGCTGCCGCATGGCCGTCGGGAAGTAGCGGTAGAGGTGCCCGCGCATGAAGGGGTCGTCGGGCACGTCGCTGTCCAGCAGCTCACCGGCCAGCACGATCTTGGTGTAGGCCAGCATCACCGCCAGCTCGGGCGTGGTCAGCCCAACGCCCTGGTCGCGCCGCCGCGCCAGCTCCTTGCTCGACGGCAGGAACTCCAGCTCGCGGTTCAGCAGGCCGGCCTTGCCCATCCGCCGCATCCAGTCCTCGTGCACGTGCAGCAGCGAGGTGGCGAGGCTCGCCGAGTTGGCCAGCGCGAGAGTCTGCTGGTCGTTGTCGGTGAGCACCAGGCCGGCAACCTCCTCGGTCATCTGCACCAGCAGGGTGTTGCGCTGCTTGTCGGTGAGGTCGCCGTCGGCCACCACCCGGTCGAGCAAGATCTTGATGTTCACCTCGTGGTCGGAGGTGTCGACACCGGCGGAGTTGTCGATGAAGTCGGTGAAGATGCGACCGTCGGCCAGGGCGTACTCGATGCGGCCGCGCTGGGTGAAGCCGAGGTTGCCGCCCTCGCCCACGCAGCGGGCTCGCACCTCGGCGCCGTCGACGCGGATGGCGTCGCTGGCCTTGTCGCCGGCCTCGGCATGCGACTCGGTGCTCGCCTTAACGTAGGTGCCGATACCGCCGTGCCAGAGCAGGTCGACCTCGGCGGTGAGGATCGCCCGCATCAGCTCGTTTGGGGTCAGCCGCTGCTGGCCGCCATCGATGCCCAGCCCCTCAGCCATCTGCGGCGACACCTGGATCGACTTGGCCGAGCGCGGGAACACCCCGCCACCGGCCGAGATGAGGTCGGCGTCGTAGTCGGCCCAGCTCGAGCGTGGCAGCTCGAACAGCCGCCGGCGCTCGGCATAGGAGGTGGCCGCATCTGGCGCCGGGTCGACGAAGATGTGCCGGTGGTCGAAGGCGGCCACCAGCCGGATGTGTTCCGACAGCAGCATGCCGTTGCCGAAGACGTCGCCGGACATGTCGCCGACGCCGACACAGGTGAAGTCCTCGGCCTGGCAGTCGACGCCCATCTCCCGGAAGTGCCGCTTGACCGACTCCCAGGCGCCGCGGGCAGTGATGCCCATCGCCTTATGGTCGTAGCCCGCCGAGCCGCCGGAGGCGAACGCGTCGCCGAGCCAGAAGCCGTAGTCGGCGGCAACCTCGTTCGCGATGTCGGAGAACGCTGCGGTGCCCTTGTCGGCGGCGACCACCAGATAGGCGTCGTCACCGTCGTGCCGCACCACACCCGGCGGCGGCGTGACCTCATCGCCTTCGAGGTTGTCGGTGACGTCCAACATCCCGGAGATGAACGTGCGGTAGCAGGCGATGCCCTCGGCGAGCCAGGCGTCCCGGTCGACCGCGGCATCCGGCAGCCGCTTGCAGTAGAAACCGCCCTTGGCGCCCACTGGCACGATGACGGCGTTCTTGACCATTTGCGCCTTGACCAGACCCAACACCTCGGTGCGGAAGTCCTCGCGCCGGTCCGACCACCGCAGCCCGCCACGGGCGACCGGCCCGAAGCGCAGGTGCACCCCCTCCACCCGTGGGGAGTAAACGAACAGCTCGAAGCGAGGACGCGGCTGCGGAACCTCATCGATGCGCTGTGGCTCGATCTTCAGCGCGATCGCCGATCGTGGCGGCTCGTCGCCCGGTGTGGCCAAGAAGTAGTTGGTGCGTGCGGTGGCGCAGATCGCCGTCACGTACGAGCGAAGGATCCGGTCGTGGTCCAAGCTGTCCACGTCGTCCAGCGCATCGGCGATGCCGCGCTCGACCGTCGCCACCGCAGTCGAGCGAGCCTCGTCGTCGGCTGCTGCGTTGCCCGGGCCGGGGTCGAAGCGGGTGGTGAAAAGGTCCACCAGCATGCGCGCGACCGATGCATGTTGCAGCACCGTGTCCTCAAGGTAGGTCTGACTGAACGGGGACCCGACCTGACGCATCCACCGGGCGTACGCGCGCAACACCGAAACCTGGCGCCAGGACAGCCCTGCTGCTAACACCAGCCGGTTGAAACCGTCCGCTTCGGCTCGACCGTGCCAGCAGGCGCGAAAGGCATCCTGGAAAAGCTCGCGGCCCTGCTCGCCGGGCTCACCGTCATAGCGCAGGCCGAAGTCATAGATCCATGCCCGCGACTCCTCGCCCTCCAACGCGTACGGGCGCTCGTCGACGACCTCGACACCCAGTGAGGTGAACAGCGGCAACACCTGCGACAGAGAGAGCGGAGACCCGGTGCGATAGATCTTGAACCGGCCCTCGCCGGGCGGGGCGTCGGCCGGCGCGTACAGGTGCAGGCCCAGCCCGCTGTCGCCGATGCCCTCGACCCGCTGCAGGTCGCTGACCCCAACCCGCGGGCCGAAGTCTTCCTTGTACGCCTCGGGAAACGCCTTGCCGTAACGGCGCACCAGGCGCGATCCTTCCGCCTCGCCGACCATGTCGTAGGCCGACTGCGCCAGGTCGTCGGTCCACGATCGGGCCGCCTCCCCGAGCAGCCGCTCGATCCGCGCCTCGTCGACCTCACGTACCCGTTCGCCGTGCGGCGGCCGGACCACGAAGTGCAACCGGGCCAATACCGACTCGCTCACCTTCGCGGAGTAGTCGGTGCTGACGCCGTCCCGCACCCCACCGTCGGACAGTGCCTGGGCGAGGATGTGCTCCATCGCCAGCCGCACCTGGGTGGTGTAGCGGTCGCGAGGCAGGTACACCAGGCAGGACAGGTAGCGACGGTAGGGGTCCTCGCGCACGAACAGCCGCAGCTGGCGACGCTCCTGCAGGTGCAGCACCGCATGCAGGGTCGGCACCAGCTGGTCCACCTGCGTCTGGAAGAGCTCGTCGCGGGGGTACGTCTCCAGCAGGTCGAACAGCGCCTTGCCGCTGTGGCTGGCGGCCTGGAAACCGAGCTGCTCCAGCGCCTCGACACACTTGCGGCGCAGCACCGGGATACGGGTCACCGACTCGGTGTAGGCAGCCGAGGAGAACAGGCCGAGGAAGCGCCGCTCGCCGCAGACCTCGCCGGCCTCGTCGAAGGTCTTGATGCCCACGTAGTCCAGATATGCCGGACGGTGCACGGTGGAGCGTGAGTTGGCCTTGGTGATGATCGACAGCTCCGCGGCGCGGGCCCGCTCGGCCACCGGGCCTGGCAGCCGTTTGCCCTTTGCTGACACGTCGCCGCGCAAGATCCCGAGCCCGCTGCCGGAGACTGCCTTCAGCAAGGCCCCATCGTTGTCAGCGGCTCGATCGTCGCCGGCCTCCAGCACATACTCCCGATAGCCGAGGAAGGTGAAGTGCTCGTCGGCGAGCCAGCTCAGCAGCTCGGCCACCTCGCTGACCTCGACGTCATCCAACGGAGGTGGCTCGGCACGCAGCTGGTCCACGATCGCGCGAGCCTGCGCCTGCATCGCCTCCCAGTCCTGCACCGCCGCCCGGACGTCGCGGAGCACCTCTGTTAGACCTTGCTCAAGTCGGGCAGCCCGCTCCAGATCGTCCACCCGATCGATCTCGATGTGCATCCACGACTCGGTGCAGCCGGCGTCGCCGGTGTCCGCTCCGGTCTCGGACGCCGCCGCGACCCGCTGCAGGCTGCCCGCCTTGTCGCGCTCCACCCGCAGCTGCGGGTGGATGACCAGGTGGATGCCGTGCCCGTGCTGGGCCAGATGCATGGTGACCGAGTCGACCAGGAACGGCATGTCGTCGGTGACGATCTCCACCACCGAGTGACCGGCAGCCGACCAGCCGTGCTCGCCCACCACCGGGGTCGACACCGCCACCGTCGCGGTGACCTGCGGACGGTTGCCTGCGAGCCGGTAGTGGCTCATCGCCGCCCCGTAGACATCCTCGGGGTCACGATCGGTGATCTCCTCGGCGGCTACATGGCGGTAGTAGGCGCCCAACAACCGCTGCACGGTCTCACCGTCGACCCCCGAGGTCACCCGCCGCACGGCCGCCACGTCCGCAGCCTTGTCCAGAGCGGCCGCTAGAGCCCGGTCCTGCTCGGTGCGCATCGCGCAGACCTCCCGGCGAGAGCATCGCGTCACACGTCGTTGTGCAACGACGCGACCCTATCGCTGCACAACCCCAGCGGGAGCGTCGATACGGTCGGGGGCATGAAGTTCTTCGAGCAGCATCAGTACGAGGCGCCCGCCGACGCAGTGTGGGCGATGCTCACCGACCGCGCCTTCCGCGACGACGTCTGCCGTGCCACCGG
>JACCYS010000162.1 GCA_013696365.1 Nocardioidaceae bacterium | reverse complement strand
TCGCCGACATCGACCAGCACGCCGACCGTACACGGGTGACGCTGGCGGGGGCGCTGGCCGTGACATCGGAGATCACGGCCGCTGCACTCGTCGACCTCGACATCCGCCTCGGCGAGAACGTCTGGGCTTCCGTCAAAGCCACCGACATCATCGCCTACGCCGTCTGATCGAACACCCGATCAGCGGTCAGCCACTCCGCGCGTCGGTGTCGTCGTCCACCTGGCCGTCGAGGATCGAGTCGTATCGCTTGAGCACGGCAGACAGCAAGGCACGCTCGTCGTCGACGGTCACCATCCACGTCGCCAGCGCATCGAAGCCGTCAGTGGTCACTGCGTAGACCTGACGCGTCGAGCCGGCGGTCGGCGCCGCCGACCACGACCGCAACAGCCCGTCGCCCTTGAGGTCGCCAAGGGCCCGGTAGACGCTTGGCCGGTCGACCGGCCCGAAACCGAGGCGCAGCAGGGAGTCGACGAGGCGGTAGCCGTGGCGCGGCTCCTCGGCCAAGAGCAGGAGCAGCGCCGGGTACAGAAAGTTCCGCGGTGCCGCCGTCGAGAACTGACATCGTCCGCCGACCGTCTTTTTCTCCATGCGCTCACCCCTCGGTGCCGTTCCCCCGCTCCATTGTGGCTCACATGGCTGGCCGGCAGGCAGCGGGCCAACAAGCGACGTATTCGATCGACGTCAGCGACCGCCGAACTTCGGCGGTGCCGCACCGCGCCCCAAGCTCCATGTCGAACCACCCAGACGGCCCTCGGTGGGCTCGTCAGAAGGTCGCGGCCCGTACGCGTCGGCCAGCACTGCCTCGGCGTCGCCGTGCTCGGTCATGGCGACGCACGGCGCGACGAACGGGCACACCCTGCAGTGCGCTGCCGGCGTCGGGTACACCGACAGACGACGGTCGACCATGTCGATGGCTTCCCACCCCAGTTGCTCGCCGGCTTCGGCAATCTGGAAGCGCGACAGCCGTCTCACGGACCGCCGGAACTGGCCGTCGGGGTTGATCTCGTTGAACAGCACACCCTGGATCGTGACGTCGAGGTGCTCGCGCTCCCATGCCCACCCGGCCGCAACGACGGACTCGTCCAGCTGCAGCGACTCGCTCGGCGACCACTGCCCGAACCGGTGCACGAGCAGCCAGTGGACGCCGTGGCCATCAACGACGAGAGCGTTGATGCGCCCCCGGTAGTGCACCGCTTCACCCGATGGGGTCACGAGGTCGCAACCCGGTTCGCGGGGGTCGGGGATGCGGGCGTCGAAGTCGCTCTCGACCCGCAACGGCTCGAACTCATCGATTCCTGCGGCCCAGTCCATGTAGCGCTCGACGAGTGCGACGGCGCCTCCTGCCGCCTTGAGCACCAAGGGACGGACGTTATCGCGGTCCCACGCCCACATGCCGGGGAAGTAGTGCACGGCGAGGGCCTCGCAGACCGAGCCGTCCTCCGCTGGCGAGGCGATCGGTTCGAGCCCGCGCCGTGTGCGGGCGCCCAGATCCCAGGCGCGCCGGCACTGCTTGAAGGACCCCCGTTCTGCGGCGGTGACCACCCAGGCCACGTTTCGATCATACGCTTGCGGTACACCGTTGCCGGGATGGATGGAAAAGCCACTCATTTACGGGCGGGCTGGGGGCGGCAAGTATCTCCTGATAACGCAACTTCGCCGTGCACACATGGAGGTCTGCCGTGTCCGTAACCGAGGCTCCAACTGAAGCTCCAACCGAAGCTCCAGAGGACGAGCTCGTCGTCCATGTCCTGTGGATCAATGCCGGTCTCAGCTGTGACGGTGATTCCGTCGCCCTGACCGCCGCCACGCAACCGAGCATCGAGGAAATCGCGCTCGGGGCTCTCCCGGGGCTTCCGAAGATCGCGGTCCACTGGCCATTGATCGACTTCGAGTGCGGTCCGACTGGCGGCGCCGACGACTTCCTCGAGTGGTTCTTCAAGGCCGACAGGGGCGAGCTCGAACCGTTCGTACTGGTCGTCGAGGGATCGATCCCGAACGAGGCGATCAAGGCCGAGGGTTACTGGTGCGGTTTCGGGAACAACCCCGACACCGACCAGCCGATGACGACGAGTGAATGGCTCGACCGCTTGACGCCGAAGGCTCTGGCGGTGGTGGCAGTTGGGACCTGTGCCACCTATGGCGGCATCCACGCCATGGCTGGCAATCCGACGGGTGCGATGGGAGTGCCCGACTATCTGGGATGGGATTGGAAGTCGAAGGCCGGCATCCCGATCGTGTGCATCCCAGGCTGCCCCGCCCATCCGGACAACATGTCCGAGACGCTGCTCTACTTGCTGTACCAGGCAACCGGCCAGGCGCCGATGATCCCCCTCGACGAGGCGCTGCGACCGCAGTGGTTGTTCGGTGCGACCGTGCACGAAGGCTGCGACAGGGCCGGCTACTACGAGCAGGGTGACTTCGCTACCGAGTACGGGTCGCCGAAGTGCATCGTCAAGCTTGGCTGCTGGGGTCCGGTCGTCAAGTGCAACGTCCCCAAGCGGGGCTGGATGAACGGTGTCGGCGGTTGCCCGAACGTCGGCGGGATCTGCATCGGCTGCACCATGCCGGGCTTCCCGGACAAGTTCATGCCGTTCATGGACGAACCTCCCGGGGCCCGAGTGTCCACGGCGGCGAGCGGCCTCTACGGCTCGGCCATCCGTGGCCTGCGAAGTATGACAGCGAGAACAGTCGACAAGGAACCCAAGTGGCGGAAGCGCGGTCATGAGCTGCTCACCGGTCACAAGAAGAACTGGAGGTAGACGACATGGCCACCACCACACGGCAACAAAACGCAACCGCCGGCCAGAACGGCAACGACCTGGTCGAGATGGCGTGGGACCCGATCACCCGCATCGTCGGGAGCCTGGGGATCTACACGAAGATCGACTTCGGGCAGGGCAAGGTCGCCGAGTGCCATAGCACCTCGTCGATCTTCCGCGGCTACAGCATCTTCATGAAGGGCAAGGATCCGCGCGACGCCCACTTCATCACGAGCCGCATCTGCGGCATCTGCGGCGACAACCACGCCACCTGTTCGTGCTATGCGCAGAACATGGCCTACGGCGTGCGACCGCCCCATCTCGGCGAGTGGATCGTGAACCTCGGCGAAGCCGCGGAGTTCATGTTCGACCACAACATCTTCCAGGAGAACCTGGTCGGGGTCGACTACTGCGAGAAGATGGTCGCAGAGACGAACCCCGGCGTGCTCGAGCAGGCCAACCGCACCGAGGCGCCCCATGCCGAGGACCACGGCTACCGGACGATCGGCGACATCATGCGGTCGCTGAACCCGTTCTCGGGTGAGTTCTACCGCGAGGCGCTGCAGGTGAGCCGCTACACGAGGGAGATGTTCTGCCTCATGGAAGGCAGGCACGTGCACCCGTCCACGCTCTACCCGGGCGGCGTCGGCACCACTGCCACCATCCAGCTCTTTACCGACTACCTCACGCGTCTCATGCGTTACGTCGAGTTCATGAAGCGGGTCGTGCCGATGCACGACGACCTGTTCGACTTCTTCTACGAGGCGCTGCCCGGCTACGAGGAGGTCGGCCTGCGTCGCACGCTGCTCGGCTGCTGGGGCGCCTTCCAGGATCCCGACGTGTGCAACTTCGAGTACAAGGACATGTCTCGCTGGGGCAAGGCCATGTACGTGACCCCGGGCGTCATCGTCGACGGCAAGCTCGTGACCAACGACCTGGTCGACATCAACCTGGGCATCCGCATCCTGCTCGGCTCGTCGTTCTACGACGACTGGGTGGACCAGGAGATGTTCGTGGACAAGGACCCTCTCGGCAACCCGGTCGACCGGCGCCACCCGTGGAACCAGCACACGAACCCCCAGCCGCAAAAGCGCGACTTCGGCGACAAGTACAGCTGGGTCATGTCGCCACGCTGGTATGACGGCAAGGATCACCTCGCCCTCGACACGGGCGGCGGACCGCTTGCGCGCCTGTGGTCCACGGCGTTGTCGGGCCTGGTCGACATCGGCGGTTTCGTGAAGGCCACTGGCCACAGCGTGCAGATCAACCTGCCGAAGACGGCGCTGAAGCCCGAGGTGAGCTTCGAGTGGAAGATCCCGCAGTGGTCCAACACCATCGAACGCAACCGCGCCCGCACGTACTTCCAGGCCTAC
>JACCYS010000160.1 GCA_013696365.1 Nocardioidaceae bacterium | reverse complement strand
CTGCGCGATGTCACGGTCCCGAACGCGGTGCTGTGGCTGCTCGCGCAGACGGGGGGGCGGGCGACGATACTGGTCGTCGTCGGCCTGCTGACCGTGTACATCATGCGTGAGCGGCGGGTATGGCAGCCGCTGTTGCGGGTGCTGGTGGCGTTCGCCCTGCTCACGGTCGTCGTGTACGCGCTGAAGATCGGGCTCGGCCGCACCGCACCCGGTTACGGCGCGTCGGTGCTCTACGTCGAAGGGCGTTCATATCCGTCGGGGCACTCGGCGAACGCGGTTCTGTGGTGGGGCCTGGCCGTGTGGCTGGTCCGCTCCTATGACCAGCCCGCGTGGGTCGTTCGGCTGTTCACGGCGGTGGCGGTCGCGGCGCCGGTCCTGACGAGCGTGTCGATGCTGGCGCTGAACTACCACTGGCTGACCGATGTCGTGGCGGGACTGGCGCTCGGGATCGTGCTGCTGCGCGTCCTGCACCTGATCTTCAGCACCCGGCTGGGACAGTGGGGGAGTGCGGGTCGCGCTGGTGGTCGGTCTCGTGATCGGGTGCTCAGCGCCGGCTCCAGCCCTGGCGGCTGAGCCCGACGTCCTCTGCACCGTCACCGATCCGCGGTTGAGCGAGGCGAGCGGGCTGGCGGTGGACGGTTCTCGGCTGCTGATGGTCAACGACGACGGCTCCTCGTTGGAGGTCTACGTCCTGGACCGGTCGTGCCGGGTCACGTCGGTGATCAGCGCGCCGGTCGATCCGTACGACGTCGAGGACCTGGCGCTGGCCGCCGACGGCACCCTGTGGCTCGCTGACATCGGGGACAACTCGTTGGCTCGGGACACCGTGGCGCTGCATGCGCTTGCCGCTGACGGCCGGTCTTCGCTGTTCCGGTACTCCTACGTCGACGGTCTGCACGATGCCGAGGCGCTGTTGCTGGATGCCGGCGGCCGGCCGGTCGTGGTGACGAAGGAGTTGTCGGGACGCGCCGGTGTCTACACGGCGTCGGAGGCCGCTCCGAGGGTGCTGTCTCGTGTCGGCTCGCTGGCCCTGACGCCGACCGGCACGCCGGGAGGGCCGGCCGGGGGGATCGGCCAGGTCCTGGTTACGGGGGCGGCACTGTCGCCTGACGGCTTATTCGCGGTGGTGCAGACGTACACCGATGCTTATCTGTACGCGGTCTCGGACGGGGATGTGGTGGCGGCGTTGGCTTCGGCGCCGGTTCGGGTGGCGTTGCCCGTTTCGCCGCAGGGCGAGGCGATCGCCTTCGATTCCAACGGGCGCGACCTGCTGGTTACGAGCGAGGGGACACCGTTCGACGTCACGGTGGTGCCCGTTCCAGGTTCGCTGCCTGCTCCGGCGTCGCATGTAGGGGCGCTTTCCGCCGGTAGGTCGGTGGGGGTCAACCTGGCTATCGCCGGGCTGGTCGCCGCCGCGCTGGTCGGGACGTACGGCGTCGTGCGCCGCCGCGGCTGAAGCGGTTATCCACAGTCGGGCCGGCTGGGGCTGCCTGATCGTGGTCGGCTGGTTAGTCTCGACGCCATGTCCAGTCGGGCAGCGCTGTCGGCCGCTGTGGTGATGTTGGCCGTGGTGGTCGGGTGCTCGGAGGAGGATCCGCCGGCCAGCCTGCCGTCGCCGACGTCTCCGTCGTCAGCGTCCTCTTCTGCGCCCGAGACGACTACCACCGCGCCGTCCACCTCGGCCACGCCAACCGGCGCGCCGACGGTGCCTGCGGCGGCGCAGGAGCAGACCCCCGACGGCGCCGCCGCCTTCGTCCAGCACTATTACGAAACGCTGGAGTACTCCTGGAGTGTGATGGATTCCTCTCCGCTCCGAGCGCTTGGGGATTGCTTATCTTGCGCCAATCTGGCCGGAACTATTGATGAAGTCGCAGCAGCCGGGGATCACCTAGAAGGTGGCAATATTGTCGTAAAATCTGTCGAACCGAGCTCCGTTTCGGCCGACGGGGCTACCACTGTCAACTCCCTTGTCTCATCCGCAGAGCAGCGAATCGTCGGCCCAGACGGCGTTACCCAAGAGGTTTTGGGGCAGGAGCAACCAGATCTACAGTTCTTCTTCGATCTCACCTGGACCAATGGTGGGTGGGCCGTAACATCGATACGGATAATCGAATGAAAGCTGTCTTACTGATCCTCTTTGCCATGCTATGCACTATTCTGCCGACAGTTTCTACTGCTCAGGCCGACCCGGAGTCCGGCGGCCCATGCCCGATCGCGGGTTGTGTGCGCACCGGCAACGGCACACTTCTTGTTGGAGATGTCGAAGATGCGCCGGGTGGCAAGAT
>JACCYS010000157.1 GCA_013696365.1 Nocardioidaceae bacterium | reverse complement strand
GCCCCAGCCGCACTGATCGCTGTTGCAGTCAGCGCCAACACCTTCTTCATCGAGACCTCCTGCAGGCGGGTGAGTGGGCCTAGCTGGACTTGAACCAGCGACCTCTTCCTTATCAGGGAAGCGCTCTAACCGTGCTGAGCTATAGGCCCCTAGCCGCCACAATCGGCCCGCGAAAGGCTAGCCGATCCGGCTCGCGCCGTGCTCACCGGTCCTCGGCGAGGGTGACCTCGAAGCCGCCCAACAGGGCAGCCGCCAGGTTGTAGACGAACGCGGCAAGTGTGGCGAGCGCCGTCAGCAGCACAACGTTGGCGACCGACACCAGCAGGGTCACGCCCATCACCGGGCCGCGCCCGACCCACTGTCGGATATCGAACCCCTCACTGCCCTCGGCGTTGACCACCGTGTCGACGCTGGTGTTGATGGAGTCCCAAACCCCTGCTGTGTCCAACACCGACCAGACGATAAACACCGCCACCACGGTGACGATCGCCAGCGCGATCGACAACGCGAACGCCATCTTCATCACCGACCACGGGTCGAGACGCACCACCCGCAGGCGGGCCTTGCGCGGATCCTTGCGCGGAGCCTTCGACTTGGTCTTGCGCTGCTTGGTGGTGGTCGAGGTCGGAGCGGGCGCTTCCTGCCCAGCCCCGGACCATGTCGCGACCGGGCTGGACCGGTCGCTGTCTTCGGATCCCGCTGGCGTCGACCCACCGGTCGGAGCTTTCCCCGGGGTGGACGTCGGGGTCGACGTGGCGGCTGCCGCTGCAGACGGTGTCTCTGCTGGGGTTGGCGCTGAAGTCGGTCGGCTGGCCTCTACGGTCGACGGGCCGGACAGGGAACGCCGCGGGAACAGCTCCGTGCCCTGATCGGACTGACGATCACTCATGCCGTCTCCCGCGGGTCGTCATCACTCGGCTCAGACTCCTGTGGCTCGCTGTCAGGCTCCTCGACCGCCACCACATCGGCGACGTACTTCTCGTCGTTGCGGGCAATAGCGACAACCTGGTCACCGGCGGCCACATCGACAAACTTGACGCCCATGGTGACACGGCTCTTGGCGGGCACCCCGGCGACAGCACTTCGCGTCACCTGACCGGACGCCCGGATGGCCATCACCTCGTCGCCCTCCCGCACCACCACAGCGCCGACCAGGCTGCCGCGGGCGTCGGTCAGCCGCATGGCCAACACCCCGCTGACGTTGCGCTTCGACAGCCGGTAGTCACCAACAGCCGACCGTTTCGCGGTGCCGGAGTCGGTGACAGTGAAGAGGAACTGCTCGGCATGCTCGGCGTCGTCGGCGTCGTCGCGGATCACGCACATCGCCAACACCTCGTCGGCGTTTCGCAGCCGCATGCCGGTCACCCCGGCTGTGACCCGACCCATCGGACGCAAGTCATCATCATCGGCGACGAAGCGCACCGCCTGCCCCTTGCGCGAGACCAAGACCACCTCGTCGTCCGCGGTGACCAGGTCGGCGCCGATCAGTGCGTCGTCGTCGGTGCGGAAGTTGAGCGCGATCAGGCCGGCCTGCCGCGGCGAGTCGTACTCGGGGAGCCGGGTCTTCTTCACGACACCCATGCGGGTGGCAAGCACCAGATAGGGCGCCTGCTCGTAGTCGCGGATCGTGAGCACTTCTGCGATCTGCTCGTCCGGCTGGAAGCTCAGCAGCCCGGCGACGTGGCCGCCCTTGGCGTCGCGCGAGGAGTCCGGCAGGTGGTAGGCCTTGGTGCGATAGACCCGCCCCTGGTCGGTGAAAACCAGGATCCAATGGTGGGTGGTGGTCGCGAACAGGTGTTCGACCACGTCGTCGCCGCGCAACGCGGCTCCCCGCACCCCTTTGCCGCCGCGCTTCTGTACCCGGTAGGCGTCGGTGCGGGTGCGCTTGGCGTAACCACCGCGGGTGATCGTCACGACGATGTCCTCGTCGGGGATCAGGTCCTCCATCGACAGGTCGCCGTCGGCGGGGACGATCTGGCTGCGCCGGTCGTCGCCATACTTGTCGACGATGCCGGTCAGCTCCTCGGAGACGATGCGACGCTGCCGTGACTCGCTGGCAAGGATGTCCTCGAGGTCGTCGATCACCGCTTCGAGCTCGGCGAGCCGGTCGACGATGCGCTGCCGCTCCAGGGCCGCCAGCCGGCGCAGCTGCATGTCGAGGATGGCCTGTGCCTGCAGATCGTCGATCTCCAGCAGTTCCTTCAGGCCCTCCCGGGCCTCGTCGGTGGTCTGGCTCCGCCGGATCAGTGCGATCACGTCGTCGAGGGCGTCCAGCGCCTTGACGAGACCCAGATAGATGTGTGCCTCTTCTTGTGCCCTGCGCAGCCGGAACCGCGTGCGTCTCTGGATCACCTCGATCTGATGGGCGATCCATGAGCTGATGAAGGCATCTAACGACAGGGTCCGCGGCACGTCATCGACGAGCGCCAACATGTTGGCGGAGAAGTTCGACTGCAGATCGGTGTGCTTGTACAGGTTGTTCAGCACCACCCGAGCCACCGCGTCCCGCTTGAGCACGACCACCAACCGTCGACCGGTGCGGTCGGAGGAGTCGTCACGCACGTCGGCGATGCCCTGCACCCGGCCGGAGTCGGCCAGCTCGGCGATCTTGAGCGCGAGGTTGTCGGGGTTGACCTGGTACGGCAGCTCGGTGACCACCAGCGTTGTCCGCCCGTCGCGGTCCTCCTCGACGGTGACGACCGCGCGCATCGTCACCGAGCCACGTCCGGTGCGGTAGGCCTGCTCGATGCCGTCGGTGCCGACGATCAGCGCCCCGGTCGGGAAGTCCGGGCCCTTCACCCGGGCCAGCAATGCCTCCAGCAGCTCGTGCCGCGCCGCGTCGGGGTGTGCCAGCGCCCACTGCACCCCATCGGCCACCTCACGCAGGTTGTGCGGCGGGATGTTGGTGGCCATGCCGACCGCGATCCCGGCCGACCCGTTGGCCAGCAGGTTGGGGAACCGGCTCGGCAGCAGCACCGGCTCGGCGCCCTGGCCGTCGTAGTTCGGCCGGAAGTCGACCGTCTCCTGGTCGATGTCGCGGACCATCTCCATGGCCAGCGGCGCCATCTTGCACTCGGTGTAGCGCATCGCGGCGGCGGGATCGTTGCCCGGCGAGCCGAAGTTGCCCTGCCCCTGCACCAGCGGTGCCCGCATCACCCACGGCTGCGCCAGCCGGACCAGGGTGTCGTAGATCGCGCTGTCACCGTGCGGGTGGTACTGGCCCATCACCTCACCGACGACGCGCGCGCACTTGGAGAAGCCGCGGTCGGGGCGGAAACCGCCGTCGTACATCGCGTACAGCACCCGGCGGTGCACCGGCTTGAGGCCGTCGCGCACGTCGGGCAGCGCTCGTCCGACGATCACGCTCATCGCGTAGTCGAGATAGCTGCGGCGCATCTCATGCTGCAGCTCGACTGGCTGGATGCGCAGCACGCCGTCTGGCTGGCCGTCGTCGGTGGTGTCGTCAGGCACGCGGGTTCCCTTGTGTCGCTGTGGTCAGCCGGTCAGATGTCGAGGAAGCGCACGTCCTTGGCGTTGCGCTGGATGAACGAGCGCCGTTGCTCGACGTTCTCGCCCATCAGGATGGTGAACAGCTCGTCGGCGTTCGCCGCGTCGTCCAGCGAGACCTGCAAGAGCACCCGGCCGTCGGGGTCCATCGTGGTCTCCCACAGCTCTTTGGCGTTCATCTCACCGAGACCCTTGTACCGCTGCAGAGCGCCCGCCTTGGGCAACCGCTTGCCCTCTTCGGCGCCGGCCGCCAGCAGGCCCTCGAGCTCGCGGTCGGAGTAGGCGAGCTCGTGGGTCGCGTTCGACCACTTGATCTTGAACAGCGGCGGCTGCGCAAGGTAGACGTTGCCGCCCTCGATCAATGGGCGCATGAAGCGGAACAGCAACGTGAGCAGCAGCGTGGAGATGTGCTGACCGTCGACGTCGGCGTCTGCCATCAAGATGACCTTGCCGTAGCGCAGCTTGTCCCGGTCGAAGTCCTCGTGGATGCCGGTGCCCAGCGCCGAGATGATCGACTGCACCTCGGTGTTGGCCAGCACCCGGTCGATCCGCGCCTTCTCGACGTTCAGGATCTTGCCGCGGATCGGCAGGATCGCCTGGGTCCGTGGGTCCCGACCGCCCTTGGCGGACCCGCCGGCGGAGTTGCCCTCGACGATGAACACCTCGCACTCGTCGGGGTTACGCGACTGGCAGTCGGCCAGCTTGCCGGGCAGCCCGCCACCACCTAGCAGCCCTTTGCGGTTCCTGGCCAGGTCACGGGCCTTACGCGCGGCGATCCTGGCGGCGGCCGCGGCCATCGACTTGCGAACGATGTCTTTGCCCTCGGCAGGGTTCTTGGCGAACCACTCGCCGAGCTGGTCGTTGACGGTGCGCTGCACGAACGACTTGGCCTCGGTGTTGCCGAGCTTGGTCTTGGTCTGGCCCTCGAACTGCGGCTCGGACAGCTTCACCGAGATGATCGCGGTCAACCCCTCCCGGATGTCGTCGCCGGACACCCGGTCGGCTGGCTTCTTGACCTGGCCCCACTCCTCGGCCCACCGGTTCACCGTGGTGGTCAGCGCCGCACGAAAACCCTCCTCATGGGTGCCGCCCTCGTGGGTGTTGATGGTGTTGGCGAAGGTATGCACCGACTCGTTGAAGGAGGTGTTCCACTGCATCGCCACCTCCAAAGACAACCCGGCATCGGAGGTCTTGTCGGCGTTCTCCGCCTCGAAGGAGACGATCGTGCGGTGAATCGCGTCCTTCGGGGCGTTCAGGTGCTTGACGAAGTCGACCAAGCCCTCCTCATAGCGAAAGACCCGCTCCATGCCGCCGGTGCTGCTGTGGTGCACGGCCGCCTCGGGGTCGTCGCCGGCCTCGTCGGCGGCCGAGCCCGCTGCGGTGTCGTCGAGCTCGGCGACCGCATCCACCACCTGCTCAGCCCCGGACCGCTCGTCGCGCACCACGATCTCGAGCCCCTTGTTGAGGAATGCCATCTCCCGGAACCTGCTGACCAGCGTGTCGAACGAGTAGTGCGTCGTCTCGAAGATGTCGTCGCTGGCCCAGAACGTCGTGGTGGTTCCGGTGTCGTCGGTGCGCTCCTGACGCTGTAATGGCGCCTCGGGGACACCCAGCGCGAACGTCTGCGTCCACCGATATCTGTCGCGGCGCACCTCGACCTCGAGCAAGGACGACAAGGCGTTGACCACCGAGACACCGACCCCATGCAGGCCGCCGGACACCTTGTAGCCGCCGCCGCCGAACTTGCCGCCGGCATGCAAGACCGTCATCACCACGGTGACCGCCGGCAGCTTCTCGGTCTTGTGCTCGTCCACCGGGATGCCGCGGCCGTCGTCGACGACCCGCACGCCACCGTTCGCGAGCAGCGTGATCTCGATCCTGCTGCAGTGCCCGGCCAGCGCCTCGTCGACCGAGTTGTCCACCACCTCGTACACCAGGTGGTGCAGGCCCCGCTCGCCGGTGGACCCGATGTACATGCCGGGCCGCTTACGCACCGCTTCGAGGCCCTCAAGGACCTGAATGCTGCTGGCGTCGTAGGCGGGGAATGCTTCTGGGGTGAGCGATCTGGCGGTCTCGGCGGGGGTGATCGGGTCCGCGGTCACGCTCTGGTGCCTCCCGGGCTCGGGCGCCGCGACCGCCAGCAACCTCCCGGCGGCCCGCATGGCGCGGGACATGACGCGGGACCGATCCACGGAGGCAAGCACAGCGGCTCACGCGCCTGGCGGTCCCAACTGCCAGAGTCTACTCCCACGGACCGCTCAGCAGGTGCACCCTGTCCACAGCACCGCCGCGGCTTGGCAGGAATAGTGTCTAACGTGCCGGGATGGGCCTCGAGAGAGGCTGCCAGCCCAGCGACAGGGGGCAGGTAGCACACCCGCCAACCACGAGGGCTCTACTGGCCGGCGACGTACGGCTCTATCGGCCGCCGGATCAGCCGTAGGTGTCCCGGGGGCCGCGCCCGTCGCGGACGGTGAAACGGCCGTGTCGCCACGACGGGGCCTGCGGGCCGCGTACGTCGATACGGGTCACGGTGTCCTGACCGATTTCGTCGTGCAGGCGTTGCAGCACCGTGGGCACCAGCAGCCGCATCTGGGTCGCCCAGGCCGTCGAGTCGGCTCGCACGACCAGGCGGCCATCAACGAACTGCTCCGGACGGCAGTGCTGGGCCACCTCCACTCCCACCAGGCTGTCCCAGCGGCCAAAAACCCCGTGCACCGCCACTTCATTTTCCCAGCCGTGCTCGGCGACCAACCGGGACATCAGTTGGTCCAGCCGCTGCGGGTCCCGGCTGTCCGGCCCTGGCCCGGACAGCTGCGGGCTGGTGCCCCGGCGTGGGTCGCTGCCGGTGCGCACCCAGCCACGGCCGCCACGGCGGGGTCGGGTGCCAGCCGCCCGGTAGGCACGAGCGATGCTGCGGGCCAGGTCACCGCCGGCCGCATCATGCTCGCCGTCGGCGGGTTGGTCATCGGCGGGCTGGACGGGGATGTCATCCGGCACGGCGCACCGCCCCTTCCATCACGTCGAAGCGCACCCCTTCGAGGGACTCCGGCACGTCCGCGGCAACCGCTGCGGTGACCAACACCTGCTCGGCCTCCGCGACCGACTTGGCCAGGTGGTGCCGCCGGTCCTGGTCCAGCTCGGCGAATACGTCGTCGAGCACCAACACCGGGTCATCGCCGTCGGAACGCAACAGGTCGAAGGACGCCAAGCGCAGACTCAACGCTAACGACCAAGACTCGCCGTGGCTTGCGTAACCCCGAGCGGGCAGGTCACCGAGGCCCAACTGCACCTCGTCGCGGTGTGGCCCAACCACGCTGACCCCACGGTCGAGCTCCTCACGCCGGCGCTGCTGCACCGCCTCGATCAATGCGGCCCGCAAAGCGTCCCGGTCGACCAGTTGGCCGGGCGAGGTGGTGGGCAACTCGACGCCCGAGACATACGCCATCGTCGCCGCTGAACGGCCCGGTGCCGCAGACGCGGCAACCTCGGCATGCCGACGTGCGACCAACGGCTGCAGCGCCTGCAGCAACTGCAGCCGCTCGGCCAGCAGCTCGGCGCCGGTGCGGGCAAGCTGCTCATCCCAAGACTCGAGTGTGTGCAGTGCCCCGGCAGTAGAGGAGCGTCGACCACCTGCAGCCGAGCGCAACAAGGCGTTGCGCTGCCGCAGCACCCGGTCGTAATCGGCGCGCACCCCGGCCAGCCTCGGTGCCCGCGCCACCAGCAGCCGGTCCAGGAACAACCGGCGCTCCGACGGGTCGCCCTTGACCAACGCGAGATCCTCCGGCGAGAAGAGCACCGTCCGCAACAACCCCAACAGGTCACGGACCCGGGTCAGCGGTGCCCGGTTCAGCCGAGCACGGTTCGCCCCCTTGGCCGTGATCTCGATCTCGGCCAGCGCCGACCGGCCGGCGCGGACGACACGTGTGCGCAGCACGGCCCGATCAGCTCCGACCCGGACCAGCGGGGTGTCGGTCGCCACCCGATGACTGCCGAGGGTCGCGACGTAGTCGACCGCCTCGACGAGGTTGGTCTTGCCCTGCCCGTTCGG
>JACCYS010000155.1 GCA_013696365.1 Nocardioidaceae bacterium | reverse complement strand
TCGCTGGTGCGGGCATGCGCCCAGAGCGCGGGGTAGGGTCGCAAAAGTCTGCAGAGACGTACGTACGGAGGTGGCCCGGATGAGTCCCACCGACGAGTCGCGCCCCGCGGGGGAGCTGACCGCCGAGGTGAACTACCTGCGCGCGGAAGTCGAGCATCTGCGCCGCAGACTGTCAGGTGCGCCGGGGGAGACCCGCGCGGTGGAGTCGCGACTCGCCGAGACCCAGGCCAGGCTCTCCAGCGTCACCGCGCAGAACGACCGCCTCGCTGGCACCCTTCGCGAGGCCCGGGACCAGATCACCTCGCTCAAGGAGGAGGTCGACCGGTTGGCGCAACCCCCAGCCGGCTACGGCACATTCATCAACGCCCACGACGACGGGACCGTCGACGTGTTCACCGGTGGCCGCAAGATGCGGGTGGCGGTGAGCCCGACCGTCGAGCTGGATGAGCTGCAGCGCGGCCAGGAGGTCATGCTCAATGAGGCGCTCAACGTCGTGGCCGCGCAGCGGTTCGAGAACGTCGGTGAGGTCGTCATGCTCAAGGAGGTGCTTGCCGACCGGGACCGGGTGTTGGTGATCGGCAATGCCGACGAGGAGCGGGTGGTGCGGCTGGCCGCCCCGCTGCGCGAGATCAAGCTGCGGCCGGGGGACTCGCTGCTGCTGGACTCACGTGCTGGGTACGTCTACGAGAAGGTGCCCAAGTCCGAGGTCGAGGAGCTGGTACTCGAAGAAGTGCCGGACATCGACTATCTGAGCATCGGTGGGTTGGGCAACCAGATCGAGCAGATCCGCGACGCCATCGAGCTGCCGTACCTGCACCCGGACCTGTTCACCGAGCACCAGCTCAAACCTCCGAAGGGAATCCTGCTGTACGGCCCGCCCGGCTGCGGCAAGACGCTGATCGCCAAGGCGGTGGCGAGTTCACTGGCCAAGAAGGTCGCGGCCAAGACGGGCCAGGAGGGCCGGAGCTTCTTCCTCAACATCAAGGGCCCAGAGCTGCTGAACAAGTACGTCGGCGAGACCGAGCGACACATTCGACTGGTGTTCCAACGAGCCCGCGAGAAGGCCTCCGAAGGCACCCCGGTCATCGTGTTCTTCGACGAGATGGACTCGCTGTTCCGCACCCGCGGGTCCGGCGTCAGCTCGGACGTCGAGAACACCATCGTCCCGCAGCTGCTGAGTGAGATCGACGGTGTCGAGGGGCTCGAGAACGTGATCGTGATCGGCGCGTCCAACCGCGAGGACATGATCGACCCGGCGATCTTGCGCCCTGGTCGGCTGGACGTGAAGATCAAAATCGAGCGACCGGACGCCGAGTCGGCACGAGACATTTTCAGCAAGTACCTGTTGGCCGAGCTGCCGCTGCACACCGACGACCTGGACGAGTTCGGTGGCGACCGGGACACCTGTGTGGGGGCAATGATCCAGCGCACGGTGGAGCGGATGTACACCGAGACCGAGGAGAACCGGTTCCTCGAGGTGACCTACGCCAACGGGGACAAGGAAGTCCTGTACTTCAAGGACTTCAACTCTGGCGCGATGATCCAGAACATCGTCGACCGGGCCAAGAAGATGGCGATCAAGCAGGTCATCGACACCGGCCACAAGGGCCTGCGGGTGCAGCACCTGCTGCAGGCCTGTGTCGACGAGTTCAAGGAGAACGAGGATCTGCCGAACACCACCAACCCCGACGACTGGGCCCGGATCTCCGGCAAGAAGGGCGAGCGGATCGTGTTCATCCGCACGCTCATCTCCGGCAAGCAGGGCAGTGAGCCGGGGCGTTCTATCGACACTGTGGCGAACACCGGCCAATACTTGTAGCCATGTCGAGGTTCGGGTCGTCTCCGGTGCCCGGCGCAGCGGGCGAGGAGTTCTCGCATGCGGAGTTCGAGGCGGCACTGGCTGCTCGCCGCGAGCTTGGGCCCGACTACGAGGCTGCTCTCGTCGAGTCGTTCGCGGACAAGATCGATCAGACCGTTGCTGAGCGGTCGAATGCGGCCGTACGAGAGCAGCAGGCTTCATCGGGTTGGGACACCGAGGGGTTCGTTATCGCGCTGGTGTCGCTCGGGGTCAGCGTGCCCGTTACCGCTCTGGCTGCAAACATCTCCGACCTGCCGGGCCTCATCGTCGCGTGGACCGGACTGGTTGGCATAAACGTCGCCAACGCCTGGGGCCGGCGTCGCGCCCGCAAACGCTGAGTCGGCTCGCGGCTCGGTAGGCTCGCCTAGTGGATCTGTCCGGCGCCTGTGTGGACGTGTCGCAGGCGTCCTATCACGACGCGGTGGTCGCTGCGCTGATTCTCAGGTTGCAGGCAGAGGAGTACGTCGTCCGCTACGGCGGGTGGGACGACCCCGGTGACCGAGGGTGAGTTCAGCCCACCCGATGGGGGTGTTCCTGCTGGCTCGGCGCGACGGCGTACCGGTTGCCATCGGCGGCTGGCGTCGGCACGTCCCGCCACGGTCAGGTCACGTCCCGTGGCGCCGAGCGGCCGAGATCAAGCGGATGTACGT
>JACCYS010000150.1 GCA_013696365.1 Nocardioidaceae bacterium | reverse complement strand
CCAGGTCGGCGAGCAGGGTGTCGAATGCGTGCCGGGCCGGGTGCAACGTGTCGTCTCGGATGTCGGCCACCCACGCGACGGCCTCGACGTGCAGCCGCCGCGCGACCCGCTCGTCCAGCCAGATCGGCGTCCACCACGGGGCCCGCTCCCCCACCACCTCAGCGACGGTGTCGGCGTTGGCGACCAGCCACCGGTGCAGCTCGACCAGGGCGAGGTCGACGAGGCCGTGGTGGGCCCCCTCGCCGACGACCTCCTGCAGCAGCCGGCCGGTGACCTCGCTGAGCGGCTCGTCGGCCAGCCGCGGCAGTAGCTCGCCCGTCACCAGGCTCGCCACATCCTCGTCGCGCAGCCGGGTCAAGCCGTGCCGCAACATCGTGCTGGCCTCGGCCACGACCCGCTCGCTGTGCTGGGGCTCGGCGAGCCAGCGACCGGCACGCAGGCTGATCTCGGCGCGCTGCACCCGCGCGCGCACGACATCCTCGGCCAGGAAGTTCTCGGTGACGAAGTCCTGCAGGCTCCTGCCCAGCGCGTCCTTGCGGGTCTGCACGAGCGCGGTGTGCGGGATCGGCAACCCGAGCGGGTGGCGGAACAACGCCGTCACGGCGAACCAGTCCGCGATCGCACCGACCATCGCCGCCTCGGAAGCGGCATGCACGTATCCCCAGAAGCCAGCGCGGTCGAGGGTGAGCACGTAGATCACCGCCGCCAGCGCAAGCAGGGCCAGCGCAACCGCGCGCATCCGGGTCAGGCCGCGCTGACGTTCTGCGTCGGCGGCGCTGTCGCCGGGCAGCACCAGGGGGGTGCTGCTCACCGCGCGCCGTTCCGCAGAGACAGGTGCCACCAACCCACGTCGACCCACTGCCCGCCCTTGAAACCCACCTGCGGGAACGTGCCGACCCAGACGAAGCCAAGCCGCTCGTGCAGAGCGACGCTGGGCTCATTGGGCAGTGCGATCCCGGCGAATGTCTGCCGCCAGCCGCCGGACACGCAGGCGTCGAGCAGCGCCCGCATCAACAGCGCCCCGACACCACGGCCGGGGACTGCGGTGTAGACGGAGGTCTCCACCGTCCACTGGTAGGCGGCCCGGGTCCGCAACGGGACCGCGTAGGCGAAGCCGGCCAGCGTTCCCTCGTCATCGCTGGCGACCAGCCACGGGTGGGCTGGGTGTGCGGCGATGCGGCCGGCCATCTCGGTGGCGTCGGGAGGCTCGTACTCGAAGTTGCTGACCGTCTGCTCCACGTACGGGCGGTACAAGGTGGCGATCGCCTCGGCGTCGGCCACGGTGGCCGGGCGTACGGCTGGTGGCGGGTCCGGCATGCCGCAACCGTACGGTGACGCCATGAGCAGCAGCTTTGACACCGTTGTCCTCGACGTCGACGGCACCCTCGTCGACAGCAACTACCAGCATGCGATGTCGTGGTTCAAGGCGTTCCGGCGCTTCGACGTCACCCCGTCGCTGTGGCGCATCCACCGGGCGTTGGGGATGGGCGGTGACAAGCTGGTGACCGAGGTCGCCGGTGACGAGGTGGAGCAGCGGCACGGCGACGGGCTGCGGACCGCGTGGGAGGAGGAGCTCGGTGCCTACCTGCCGGAGATCTGCGCGGTGCACGGAGCGCGGCGGCTGCTCGAGCGGCTGCACGAGCGAGGCTGTGTCGTCGTGATCGCCAGCTCGGGCAAGTCCGACCATGTGGACCACTATCTCGACCTGCTGGATGCCCGCCCGCTGGCCGACGCCTGGACCAGCTCGGCCGACGCCGAGCAGACCAAGCCGGCCCCCGACCTGCTGACCACCGCGCTGGACCGGGTCGACCACGGCAATCCGGTAATGGTGGGTGACTCGATCTGGGACGTCATCTCTGCCAGCGAGATCGACCTCAACACGCACTGCCTGCTGACCGGCGGATTCTCGGTAGCCGAGCTGGAGAAGGCCGGCGCCGCCGGGGTGCACGAGGACCTGGACGCGCTGTGGACGACTTTGAACCCGCTGCTCATGGCGCGTCGACACTAGAACGTATGTTCGAGTTGAGAGTATGCTGGTGGCATGACCGCGGTGCTGCAACCCTCGCTGCTGGACGCCGTAGATCTGGCCGGTACCGTCGAGCGCACCGCCCTCAGCGTCGACGCTTGGGTTGACCTCTGCCCGGGCTGGCTGGACGGCGCGGACGCCCTGTTCGACCGGCTGGTGACTCATGTGCCGTGGCACGGCGAGCGGCGGCAGATGTACGACCGCGAGGTTGATGTGCCGCGGCTGCTCAGTTTCTACGGCGAGGACGACCCGTTGCCCGATCCGGCACTCGACCACGCCCGCGCGGCGCTGAGCGACCGCTATCGAGGCGAGTTGGGCGAGCCCTTCCGTACGGCGGGGCTGTGCTATTACCGCAACGGCAGCGACAGCGTCGCCTGGCACGGTGACCGCATTGGCAGGGGCCGGCAGGCCGACACCATGGTGGCGATCGTGTCCCTGGGTGCGCCGCGGGCGCTGCTGCTGCGGCCGCGTGGTGGCGGCCCCAGCCTGCGGTTCTCCATCGGGGACGGCGACCTGCTGGTGATGGGCGGCTCGTGCCAGCGCACCTGGGATCACGCCATCCCCAAGACCGCTCGGCCCGTGGGCCCGCGCATCAGCGTGCAGTTTCGGCCCCGCGGGGTGCGCTGACCAGCGATTGCCCACACTGGTCGAGTGACCACCGGCCCTGGCGGCCAGCCCGCCCTTGCCCGCCGGCTGGGAGCTGGTCGCCGCGAGCCTGCTCGGTGGTGAGGCCGACGCCGGGCGGCTGCTGACCGGCGCAGGTGCGGGGCCGTACGGCGTGTTGCAGGGGGCGAGGCTGTTGTTCTCCGCCTTCGCCGGGTACGCCAGGATCGCCACCCTCGGCGAGGAGGTCCGCGGCCCGCGGCGCACCATCCCGCGCGCCATCGAGGTGGCGCTCGGCGCAACCGTCGTGATCTATACGGCCATTGCGCTGGCCCTGTTGTCGGTACTTGGTGCGACCGCACTAGCGGCCAGCGACGCACCGCTGAGCGCAGCGGTGGACGCCGGGTCGTGGGCATGGGCGGGCCCGGTTGTGGGTGTCGGGGCGGCCGCAGCAGCGTTGGGTGCGCTGCTGGCACTGATCGCCGGCGTCGGGCGCACGACGATGGCGATGGCCCGCACCGGCGACCTGCCGCTGGCTGGCAGCGGTCCATCCCCGCCACCAGGTGCCGCACCACGCCGAGGTCGCGCTGGCCGTCACGGTCTGCCTGCTGGTGCTGACCCTCGACCTGCGCGGGGCGCTCGGCTTCTCGTCGTTCGGCGTGCTGGTGTACTACCTGGTCGCCAACCTGAGCGCCCTGCGGCAGCGCGTCCCTGACCGCCGCTTTCCCCGGGTGCTACAGGTTGTCGGGGCGGTCGGGTGTGTCGTGCTGGTGGCAACGCTGCCCGTCCGCAGCGTCGTGGCGGGGGTGGGGGTGCTCGTCGTCGGGGTCGCATACCGCGGCTGGCAGCTCGCGACGGCCAGTCGAGTGCGGCGTTAGCGGGCACGGGTCCGCGTTGCGATGCCCCACAGCACCGCACTGGATCTGGTTGTCGGCCACGCGCCTACGGTGGCAGGCATGGACCAACGGCTGAGCGTCATCACTCTCGGCGTCGCCGACCTTGGCCGGGCGCGAGCGTTCTATGAGGGACTGGGCTGGACGACGGCCGCGCGGCCGGTCGACGACGTCGCGTTCTTCCAGGTGGGCGGCATCGTGGTGGCGCTGTGGGACCGCGCCTTGCTGGCAGCGGACTCAGGCGCCACCGACAGCGGCGGCTGGGGTGGGGTCACGCTCGCCTACAACGTCGGCTCACCCGCGGAGGTCGATCAGGTGCTCGCCGAGACTGCTGCGGCCGGCGCGGAGGTACGCCGGTGGGGCGCAGACACCTTCTGGGGTGGCTACTCCGGGCTCTTCGCCGACCCCGACGGACATCCGTGGGAGGTCGCGCACAACCCGTTCTGGACGCTGCGCGATGACGGGTCGGTGGATCTTGGCGCCTGAGGCGCCGACGGCGATTGATGTGGCCGTGCTCGGCAGCGCCAACCTCGACCAGGTGCTGCGGGTCGCCGCGATCCCGGCTCCGGGCGAGACCGTGCTGGCGACCGGCCAGGACCTACATGCTGGCGGCAAGGGCCTCAACCAGGCGGTCGCCGCGGCGCGCTCCGGTGCCGCCACCGCGATCATCGCCGCGCTCGGCGACGACGACGCCGGCAAAGAGCTGCTGGCTGCCATGCACACCGATGGCCTGGAGACCCGCCGCCGTGCGCAGGGTCGACGGGCCGAGCGGGCAGGCGCTGATCATGGTGGCGGACTCGGGCGAGAACTCGATCGTGGTGGCGGCGGGAGCCAACGAGTCGTTGGCATCGCTGTCCGCGTTCGACCGGCAGACGATCGAGCGGGCGGCGGTGCTGGTCGTGCAGCTGGAGGTGCCGGTTGCTGTCGTCGCCGAGGCGGCAGCAGTCGCGCGCGATTGCGGCACCACCGTGGTACTGAACGCCGGCCCGGCTCAGCCGCTCGACGATGCGCTGCTTCGGCTGGTCGACCTGCTGGTCGTCAACGAACATGAGGCGGTTGCGATCGGTGGCACGGATGACCCGGTTGATGCCGCCGTGGCGCTCACTGACCGGGCGGGCGCGGTGGTCGTGACGCTGGGGGCTGACGGCGCTGCGCATGTCGGCGCCGATGTCCGGGTGACCCGCCCGCCGGGCTGTCACCGCGGGTGCCCTCAGTGTGGAAGCGGCCGGTGCGATCCCGTCCATCCCGACCCGCGCCGGGGCGTATGACCCGCAGCCCGACCCGGTCGCGGTCGTCGCTGACCTGCCAGCGACCGTCGCCCAGCACCGACGGGTTCGTGAACCAGTCGTCGCGCGGCCCCAGCAGCACCCTCAGCCGTATCAGGCCAGGGGTCACGATGGGTGCCTCATCGACGACCGGCTGGGCGACGGGCGCCTCACCACGGCGAGCTCGTCTCATCGTTGGCGACCAGCCGGTTCGCCAGCCGCAGCGCACCGAGGTCCGCGGCACCCGATCGCCCGACGCCGAGACCGGCCTGCCCGGGACGACCGAGGTCTTGCAGCAGCGCCCGCGGGCCGGTGACCTCGACGCGCAAGCCTGCTCCGCTCACGTATCTAGTTAGCTGTTCGAAGCGGACGGCGCGGCCGGGGTGCAGCAGCGCGGGTTCGTCGCGAGCCTCTCCCCACATCACGAGCTCGGTGCGCCCGATAGACGCCGCTGAACTCGCCAACAAGGCCCACGGCGCCGGTCGGCACCTCGGTGCGGGGGTCGTCGCGTCGCCGCACCTGCAGCCGGACATCGCCCCGGACGAGATAGCCGAAGCCGGGCGCGAAGCCCGCGAAGGCCACCCGCCACGGGCTGCCCGCGTGTGCGGCCACGACCTCTTGGGCATCGAGCCTGGGCTTGGGCCTCATGGTGGACGGTGGCGTTGTAGAGCGCCCCGCGCGGTTTGACATAACGAACGCCGGTGCCGGCCGCCTGCGCCATACCCGCCAGCGCACCGAGCTGGTAGGTGACGTCGTCGGCCAGCGCGCCGGGGTCCATGTCGACGAACCGGCGTCCGAAGCCGACCAGGTCGCAGTAACCGACCTGGGCGCCGACGACGACCCCGGCCGCGGCGGCCAGCTCACAGGTGCGGCGCAGCGTGGTCGGATCGCCCGCATGGAAGCCGCAGGCCACGTTGGCGCTGGTGACCAGCTTGACCCATCGCCGCGTCGTCACCCAGCACCCAGCGGCCGAAGGACTCGCCGAGGTCGCTGTTGAGGTCGACCCGTGCATCCGTCATCGGTGCTCAGCCTGCCGGACCCGGCGCAACGACAGCGACTTCGGCGCTCGGCGAATCCCAGCGACCGGTACAGCGCGATGGCAACGCCGGCGGCATGCTCGTCGTCATCAGCGCAAGTGTTGGGTGAGCGTCTTGACCTCGCCGCGGATGACGAGGTCGGCCAGGGCGCCGTTGACCAGCGCGAGATGCGGCGGGACGTGACCGCAGTCAACGTCCAGCGCGACAGGCAGGTCCAGGCCGCCGAGCACGCTGCGCACGGCGTCGTGTTGGGCGAAGCCGTCGTCGTCGGGGGCACGGGTACGGCCGACGAGCACTGCGTTGGCATGCTCGAACCAGCCCGCGAGACGCAGCCGCCACAGGTCGCGAGCGATGTCGATGGCTCCGTGACCCGACGCCTCGAGATAAATGATCAGCCCCTCCGGCG
>JACCYS010000148.1 GCA_013696365.1 Nocardioidaceae bacterium | reverse complement strand
GGCCCGCAGTGAGCGGGGCGTGGTGGTGCAGCGCCGTGACGAGCACACCGTCGCCGCTGGTGAGGTCGGGCAGCCGGCCGGTGAGGTCTGGGACGGCGGCGGCCGGTACGTGCCCGTCCGGGCGTGTCCACGAGGTTGACGTCGAGATCGCCGAGGACGAACGACGTCACAGCGGCGCGGATGGTGATCCCGCGCCGACGCTCCAGCACCATCGAGTCGGTGCGGGTCGTGCCCGCGTCGACGCTCCCGGGGGAGCCGACAACGCCCGCCTCGAACAGCAGGCGCTCGGTCAGGCTGGTCTTGCCGGCGTCAACTTGCGCGACGATCCCGACATTGAGTACTGAGGCCTGGGCTGAGGACACGGGGCAGCTCCACGACGAGACGGAACAGGTTCCGGGGCGTGGTGGCTGCGCGCATGTGTTTCTCCTGGGTCCCGTCGGGTGATACGCGTCGAGAGTCCCACCGAGGGTGGCTGGGGTCGAATGGTTTTCCGTGTGGGGTCACCCACAGCAGCCCACACGCGATCGTGGCTGGTGGTTTGGCTCGGACAGGGTCACTGGCCGACGCGGCCGTCGATCCGCTCGCGCAGCAGGTCGGCCTTGGCATCCGGTCCGGAGATGGCGGGCAGTCTGCCACCGCTGCCCCGACGAGCAGGACCGACGGCACGCTACTGGTATGTCCCACGTGGTGCAGTGAGCCGCTCGATTAGCCGCGGAGCGGGGCCCGGCCGTGCACCTGGTCCGGCCCGGGTGCGCCGGCGACCACCACCGATGGAGACCGGGTGCGGATGCGTACGCTGCAGCGATGGCGGCTGGGCACCGGCGGGCACGCGTCGAGGACGTGCACGACCTGGCAGCGGGAATGCCGCACGTCACCGTCGACCACGGGACCGGGGACAACCCCGTCTACCAGGTGGGCGGCAAGTCGTTCGTGTTCTTTCGCAATCCCCGACCCGACGCCACCGACCCCGAGACGGGTGAACGCTACCCCGACGTGATCGTGTTCTGGGTGCCATCGGAGGCCGACAAGCAGGCGCTCGTACGCGACGAGGCGTCGCCGTTCTTCACCACCCCGCATTTCGACGGGCACCCGTCGGTGCTGCTGCGGGCGAGCCGGATCGGTGATCTCACCCGACAGGAGCTGGCTGAGCTGGTCCAGGACGCCTGGCTGTCTCGCGCCTCGGCGCGCAGGGCGAAGGCATGGCTCGACGCCCATGCGATGACGTGACCATGCTGATGACGCGGCGGCTGTTCCTGCTCCCGCTGACCCGGCCAATGATCGAGACTCGCCTCGAGACCGACGACTTCACGCTGGAGGCCGGCGGGTCATCAGCAGATCGTACCCGGGATCCGAAGCTGAACGTCGAGCAGGCGCGGGTGATCGCGGCCGCGATCGCCCGGCTCCCGAAGGAGGTCACCCAGGACCAGCGGCTGGCCTGCGAGGCCCACCTGGTCGACCTCGCGGCCACGTTCGACCCCGACCACCTGCGGGTGCTCGGTCGGCGGGTGTGGGAGGTCATCGACCCCGACGGTGCCGACGAGGGCGAAGGCAGGCTGTTGGAACGCGAGGAGACCGACATGCTGAAGGTGGCGCTGGAGTCGATGACCTCCCCACGTCGCCCCGCCGCCGACCGCCTCGACCAGCAGCCGGGTGATCCCGAGCCGGCGTTGGGTTCCGAGCGGTTGCCTTACTCCCAGCGGCTCGGGCTGGCCTTCTGTGAGCTGATCGAGCACCTGCCCGTCGACGCGTTGCCGCAGGCGGGCCGCTCCACCCCGACCGCGACGATCACCATGGACCTGGACGCGCTGGGGTCAGGGCTGGGTGCGGCCACCCTGTCGACCGGCACCAGGCTGTCGGCATCCCAGGCCCGCCGAATAGCCTGCAACGCCGGTCTTGTCCCGCAGGTGCTGGGCGGGGAGTCGGTGGTGATGGGCGCCTGGCGGGAGCGCCGGTCCACGATCGGCACCAGCGCCGGGCGATTGCCACCACCCAACGGGGCTGCGTTGCCGACAGTTGTGACCGGCCGCCCGCCTGGTGCGAGGTCCACCACCCGATCCCCTGGTCCCAAGGCGGGCGCACCGACGTGACCGGCGACAACGGCGGGGTGCTGCGGTGCGGTCGGCACCACCATCTGGTGCACGACGACGGCTGGAGCGTGGTCTGGGCGCCCGGCCACCTACCCGAGCTGGTCCACCCACCCACGTCGACCCCGCTCGCAGGCCCATCCGCCACCGCCGCTTCAGACGACGACCTAGCTGAGCGGGCGGAACCGCCGCAACCGCAGGCTGTTGGTCACCACGAACACCGACGACGCCGCCATCGCTGCGCCGGCCAGCATCGGGTTGAGCAGGCCGGCCGCGGCCAACGGCAGCGCCGCGACGTTGTAGGCGAACGCCCAGAACAGGTTGGCCTTGATCGTCGACAAGGTGCGCCGGGCGAGCCGCACGGCGTCGGCCGCGACCCGCAGGTCGCCGCGCACCAGCGTCAGATCGGCGGCCTCTATGGCCACGTCGGTGCCGGTGCCCATTGCCAGCCCCAGGTCGGCCTGTGCCAGCGCGGCGGCGTCGTTAATGCCGTCGCCGACCATCGCCACCACCCGACCCTCGTGCTGCAGCCGGGCCACGGCGGCAACCTTGTCGCCGGGCAGCACCTCGGCGACCACATCACTCGCATCGATGCCGACCTCGGCGGCCACCGAGCGGGCGACCGCCGCGTTATCGCCGGTCAGCAGCACCGGGCGCAGTGCCAGTCCCCGCAACCGCTCGACCGC
>JACCYS010000124.1 GCA_013696365.1 Nocardioidaceae bacterium | reverse complement strand
GGGTCGGCCCGCCAGAAGCGGTTGAAGACCAACGTCGCCTCGCCGAGTGCTAGGCCCCTGCCGTGATCGCGGACCGCGATCGCGGCGGCCTCCGCGTCGGCCGCCACGATGACCTCGACCCGCTCGCTCTGTGCGTGTGCGATGGCGTTGGACACCAGGTTGCGCACTATCCGCTCCACCCGGCGGGGGTCCACCCGCACGGTGGCCTGCAGGTTGCGTGCCACCACCCGTACATGCACGCCGGCGCGCTCGGCGAGCACCCGCTGGGCGGCGACCGCCTCGTGTGCAAGCTCAACCAGGTCGACGTCGCTCAGCTCAAGCCGGGCAGCGCCAGCGTCAAAGCGGCTGATCTCGAGCAGGTCAGCCAGCAGCGACTCGAATCGGTTCAGCTCAGCCTGCAGCAGTTCGGCCGATCGGCCGGTCGCCGCGTCAAAGTCGTCGCGTGCGTCATGCAGCACGTCGGCCGCCAACCGCACCGTGGTCAGCGGGGTGCGCAGTTCATGGGAGACGTCGGAGACGAATCGGTGCTGTACCCGCGAGAGCTCCTCCAGTTGGCGGATCTGTCGCTGCAGGTTGGTCGCCATCTGGTTGAACGACATACCGAGGCGGGCGATGTCGTCCCGGCCCTTTACCTGGATGCGTTCATCCAGCCGGTCGGCGGCGAAGCGCTCGGCGATCCGCCGGGCCAGACGCACCGGGGTGACCACCTGCCGGGTCACCAGCCACGCCACGCCGGCGACCAGCAACATCAGCAAGCCACCTGCGGCGACCACCGAACGCACCACCAGGCCGATCGCTTCTTCTTGCTGGACAAGTGGGTAGAGAAGGTAGATCGCGTACTGCTCCTCACCGCCCGCTGTGTCCAGCCGGGTCCCGACCGCTATGCCGGCCCCGTCGCGGACCGACTGCTCGTCGGCTGTCGCATCGGCATCGGGCGGGTCGCTGTCCGCGGCGCTGTCCAGATAGTCGATGGAGGTAAAGGTCCACAGCGTCCCGGACTGTTCGCGCGTCCGACTGCGGAGCGTGCGCGGAACGCTCTCCACGCTGACCGGCATGGACGTTCGCCGGACCCCCTCGGACTCGGCCCCGGTGATCAGCGGCCCCGACAAGACGACGACGTATGCCGCAGGCGAGCCGCTGCGACTGGCGAGGTTGTCAATCACGCCGCTGATGGTCGACTCGGCGGGCGGTGCGCGGGTGCCACCGCTGGCATCAAGATCCTCCTGCACCTCCGAGAACGCCGCCTCCGCCTGGGCGATCGAGGTTTCCACTTTGCTGTCGATCAGGCCAGAACTGACCTGGCTCAGCAATAGCCAAGCGGTCAGCGACAGCACCAGAGCGCCCAGCACGAGGGTGCTCAGCACCACGCGCGCCTGCACCGACACCTGCCAGGCGTTGATCAGTGGCCTGAGGGGGGCGGTAAGGAGGCGCCGAAGAGCACCCACGGCCGTCAGCCGGTGCCGGCCTTGTAGCCGACTCCGCGCACGGTGACCACGATGGACGGCCGTTCTGGGTCATGCTCGATCTTGGCCCGCAACCGCTGCACGTGGACGTTCACCAGTCGGGTGTCGGCCGCATGCCGATAGCCCCATACCTGCTCAAGCAGCACCTCGCGGGTGAAGACCTGCCACGGTTGCCGCGCCAGGCACAGCAGCAGGTCGAACTCCAACGGCGTCAGCGTGATGGACCCGTCGCCGCGGCGGACGTCATGTCCGGCGACATCGATGCTGAGATCACCGATGGTGATCTCCTCTGGAGCGGGCCGGTCGAAGCGGCGCATCCGGGCACGAATGCGCGCCACCAACTCCTTGGGCTTGAACGGCTTGACCATGTAGTCGTCTGCGCCAGACTCCAGCCCGACCACCACGTCGACGGTGTCGCCGCGGGCGGTGAGCATGACGATCGGGACGCCCGACTCGGCCCGGATCAGCCGGCACACATCAACCCCGTCAAGGCCGGGCAGCATCACGTCAAGCAGCACCACATCGGGCCGGTGCTCGCGAAACATCGCCAGCGCGGCGTCGCCAGTGGGGCAGACAACGGGGCGGAAGCCCTCTTGGCGCAGCACGATGCTAAGCATCTCCGCCAGGCTGGCGTCGTCGTCGACCACCAGCACCCGACCGTGGTGGTCGGTGCCGTCCCCGTTGTGGGTGTCCGCGTACACCCGACTAGCGTACGCGGCCAGCGGCGCTCAGTAGCGGTACTGGTCGCTCTTGTACGGGCCGGCCACGTCGACGCCGAGATAGCTGGCCTGGTCCTTGGTGAGCTCGGTCAACCGCACACCAAGAGCGTCCAAGTGCAGCCGGGCCACCTCCTCGTCGAGGTGTTTGGGCAGCGTGTGCACGGCGGTGTCGTACTCGTCAAGCTTGGTGAACAACTCGATCTGCGCCAGCACCTGGTTAGTGAAGGAGTTGCTCATGACGAACGACGGGTGCCCGGTGGCGTTACCCAGGTTGAGCAGCCGCCCCTCGCTCAGCACGATCACGCTGTGCTCGTCTGAGAAGGTCCACAGGTCGACCTGCGGCTTGATCGTCTTGCGGGTGACTCCCTTGGTGGCGGTCAGCCCGGCGATGTCGATCTCGTTGTCGAAGTGCCCGATGTTGCCGAGGATCGCCTGGTGCTTCATGGCGGCGATGTGCTCGGCGGTGACGACGTCCTTGTTGCCGGTCGCGGTGATGATGATGTCCGCGGTGCCGACCAGGTCGTCCAGCCGACCCACCTGGTACCCGTCCATGGCAGCCTGCAAGGCGCAGATCGGGTCGATCTCGGTGACGATGACCCGGGCCCCCTGGCCGCGCAACGACTCCGCACAACCCTTGCCGACGTCGCCGTACCCGAACACGACGGCGACCTTGCCGCCGATCATCACGTCGG
>JACCYS010000118.1 GCA_013696365.1 Nocardioidaceae bacterium | reverse complement strand
CTGCCTCGACCAGTACGAGCAGCACCTGGAGTTCCTGCGCCTGGTCTGACCACCGTCCAACAGCGCTAGTGAACCAATCCCGGGTTTGATGCACTCCTCCTTCGTTGGGAAGGTGCATCTCATGCCGGGCAAGTACGACCCGGAGACCCGGGCCAAGGCAATCCGACTCGTCGTCGACCATAGCGGCGACTAGCCGAGAACGTCTTTCTTCGTGCGTCAATGCCACAGTGAACATGCCCGACCGGGGGTTCGCTCATTTCTTCGGTGCCCCGGCGCCGGCTGGTGCTCGGTGGCTCTTCTCCGATGTGCGGCCCTCGGCCGGGTGTCCTGGCCTCAGCGAGCGCGTGGCTTGATAGGAGCCTGCTTGCGACCGTGTTCGCGCCGGATTGAGGCGTGCCCGCCTCGCTGATGCCAGGGCACCGGAATCTCATCGAAGATCAGGAGGCACTGCATGGTCATGATCGGCACCGACTCCCACAAACGCACCCACACCGTGGTCGCGCTCGACGAGGTCGGCCGGCGGCTGGGCATCAAGACGGTGCGCACCAACTCCGACGGTCACCTGGCCTTGGTCGAGTGGGCTGCGCAGTTCGCTGACCACGACGAGGTCGGTGTGCGGTTCGCGCTGGAGGATTGTCGACACCTCACCCGACGGCTCGAGTCGGACCTGCTCGCCGCCGGCCAACGCGTCATGCGCGTGCCGACGCGCTTGATGGCCGGAGCTCGGCGCAGCAGCCGTGAGCCGGGTAAGTCAGACCCCATCGACGCCGAAGCGGTCGCCTTGGCGGCGCTGCGGCACCCGGACCTGCCGGTCGCAGAACTCGACGGGCCCGCTCGTGAGGTCAAGCTGTTGTCCGATCACCGTCATGACCTGGTCGTCCAGCGTTCCAGGATCGCTCAACAGGTCCGCTGGCACCTGCACGAGCTCGACCCCGACCTCCAGATCCCCAGCCGGGGCCTGCGCCGCCAGAAGGTCGTCCGCGAGCTGCTCGTCGAACTGGACCGGTTCGACGGTGTGGTAGCACGGATCGCACGAGGGCTGCTCCTGCGCTGCCAGGAGCTGACCGCGCAGATCAACGACCTCGAGCGCGAGCTGCGGGATCTGGTTCGAGTGCTGGCGCCCTCGCTGCTGGAGATCCCTGGCTGCGGTGTGCTGTCCGCAGCCGTCATCGTCGGGGAGACCGCCGGCGTGCACCGGTTCCGCGACAAGGACGCCTACGCACGCTTCACCGGCACCGCACCGGTCCCGGTCTGGTCAGGATCCAGCAAGGGCAAGGTCCGGCTCAACCGCGGCGGTAACCGTTCGGTCAACTGCGCGCTGCACATGATCGCGGTCACCCAGGCCCGCGGCGTCGGACCCGGCAAGGCCTACGTCGACAAGCAACTGACCCGCGGCAAGGACCGCGTCGCCGCACTGCGCCTACTCCGACGCCGGCTGTCCGACGTCGTCTTCACCGCCCTGCGCGCCGACCTGCGAGCAGCTACCGCACTCCCCGCCGGCGAGCCCCTTCAGTTGGCTGCTTGACATAGGAGCATCGCCGAGCGACCCGCGCTCACGTCTCTGACCACTGCTGGGGTCCGTCGGTTCATCGCCGACCACCGGGGCCGGTTCGGGGTCGCTCCGATCTGCCGCGTGCTCACCGAGCACGGCGTCACGATCGCCCGGCGCACGTTCCACGCGTGGACAACGAGGCACCGTCGAAGCGGTCCCTGTGGGACGCCACGATCACCGAGATCCTGGCCGGCTACTACGAGCCCGACGAGCGCGGCCGCAGGAAGCCGGAGTCGCTGTACGGGTCGTTGAAGATGTGGGGCCCACCTGCAACGCGAGGACATCCCGGTCGCGAAGTCCACCGGGGAGCGCCTGATGCGAGCAGGCGGCTGGCAGGGGGTGCGGCGGCAGCAGAAGGTCCGCACCACGATCCCCGACCCGGCTGCGGAGCGTGCGCCGGACCTGGTCGACCGCCAGTTCACGGTGCCCGCCCCCAACCGGCTGCTCGTCGCGGACTTCACCTAATGGGATGGTCGGACGCTGTTGCGACACGTTCGACGTTGGCCGGCAGGGGCCCTCAGATTTCACCGAGCCGGCCGCAGTCTCGGGTAGTGAGCTGCTGGTAGGTGATCACTTCCCATGACTTCACCGACTCGACCGAGGTCTCAACGTAGACGGTGACCCTGCCGGTCAACTGGGTCCGTGAATGGCTTGTGAGATGCCGCGCCTGGAGCGCTTCCATTAGGTCGCCGCCACGTCCCGAAGCTCATTCGATGTCACCGAGCCGAGGAGGAGCAATGAGCATCACCTGCGGGATCGACTGGGCTGAGGCCCACCACGATGTGGCGCTGGTCGACGAGGTCGGGACGGTTGTCGCCCGAGCACGGGTCGGCACCGACGTCGCTGGCTTCGCAGCCATCGTGGAGCTGATCGCCGAGCATGAGGGCAGTCCCACGGGCACGCCGGTCGCGATCGAGACTGACAAGAACCTGCTGGTGGTCGCGTTGGCGGGTGCCGGGTTCACTGTCTACCCGATCAACCCGCGGGCGGTCGCGCGCTACCGGGAGCGACACGGCCAGGCGGGCGGGAAGTCTGACCCCGGCGACGCTGCCGTGCTGGCCAACGTCTTGCGCACCGACCGGCACATGCACCGCTCGTTGCCGCTCATCAGCGAACAAGCATTGGCAATCAAGGCGTTGGCTCGCCAGCACCAGGAAGCGATCTGGGCGATGAACCAGACGATCAGCAGGCTTCGCTCCGTGCTCTTGGAGTTCTATCCCCAGGCCATCAAGGCGTTTCCACACCTCAAGCACCACGCTGCCACCACGGTTCTGGCTGCTGCGTCGAGTCCAGGCGCCGGGCAGAAGCTCACCCGTCGCCGAGTGGAGGCGTTGCTGCACCGATGCGGTCGCCGCAACGACCCCAAGCTCGTCGACCAGATCCTGACCGACCTGAAGACGCCGGCGCTGCGGCAGCCCGACCGTATTGAGGCAGCTCTCGCTCTGACCGTCGAGGGGCTGGTGGCGATCGTGGCCGCTATGCGGGCCTCGGTCGAACAACTCGAGGCCGCACTTGGCCGCGAGTTCGAAACCCATCCTCTGGCACCAGTCCTGCGCTCGGCCCCGGGCCAGGTGCAATCCTTGCTGCCCGCGTGCTCGCCGAGGTCGGCCACGACCCGGACCGATTCACCACGGCCAACGGGTTGCGCGCCTTCGCCGGGACGGCGCCCGTGACCCGCGCCTCGGGACGCTCACTACGTAAAGGCTCGCAAGGTCCGCAACAGACGCCTCGGCGACGCCTGCCACTGGTGGGCCTTCGCCGCCCTCAGCTGGTCGCCCGGCGCCCCGCGCTCACTACGACCGACGCAGAGCCGCCGGAGAACACCACAACGC
>JACCYS010000108.1 GCA_013696365.1 Nocardioidaceae bacterium | reverse complement strand
GTGCCGAAGACGTCGGCGATCACCGAGTGGTCGATCACCAGCTCGGCTGGTGCGAGCGGGTTGATACGGGTCGGGTCGCCGCCCAGGTCCTGCATGGCCTCGCGCATGGTCGCCAGGTCGACGATGGCCGGCACCCCGGTGAAGTCCTGCATGATGACCCGCGCCGGGGTGTACTGGATCTCCTTGCTGGGCTCCGCGTCGGCGTCCCAGCAGGCGAGCGCGCGGATGTCGTCGGCGGTAATGTTCTCACCGTCCTCGGTCCGCAGCAGGTTTTCCAGCAGCACCTTCAGGCTGAACGGCAGCGAGTCGACGTCGCGCTGGTCCACCGCCTCGTCGGTCCCTACCGCATCCAGGGAAAAGATCTCGTACGAGTCGTCGCCGACGTCCAAAGTGCGCCGTGCCCCAAAGCTGTCCTTGCCGCCGCCCGCGCCTGCCATCTCAGCTCTCCTCGTTTCGTTACGGACCACTGGTCGCAATGCCCACAGGATAAGTATCTTGATGTCAAGATATCAATAGCGGGCTACGGGGCTCCAGCAGGTACTGGCGCAAACTAGCGCAGGTCGGTTGCGTACGAGGCCAGCGCCCGGGCGTCGCGGACGCGGCTCTCCCAGGTGATGCCGGCACCCAGCAGGGCACCACCGACCGTCGCCAGCACGACCCACCGCGGAACCGCGGAGGCAACGCTGCTCAGGTGCCCCACGGCGAGCAGGGCCACCACCACCCCGCCCACCGCAGTCGGCGCACCCCAGCGCAGCCGGATGCCGGTCAGCAGGAGCACCAGCCCGGCGGCACCCAGCAGCCACGCCCGCAGCGAGGTCAGGTCGGCCAGCGCCTGCGGCAGGCTCGGCGCCGTCGCGAGCGTGAACCCGGGCAGCAGCACCCGCCACGTGGCCGCCGACGCGTCGCGGCCCAACGCCCACAGGCCAAGGCCCACCGACACCAGGGCCACCGGCAGCGTGTAGAGCTCCACCACGTCGACGTCGGTATCGAGCAGCTGCACGGTCCACGCCGACTGCAGCAGCGCCAGACCCAGCCAGCGAGCCGGACGACGGTCCGCGCGCAGGACGCCGAGGACGACTGCGGCCAGGCCGAGGACGCCCAAAGTGATGACTGCCGTACCCACCCCGGTGCTGCCGGCGAGCGCGATCGACCCCACCAGTCTGACCCCCGAGGCAATTTCGGCGCCGATCGAGGGCAGCCGCAGGTCCTGGGCGACTCGGGTGGCGCTGATGACGGTCGTCGCCGCGACGGTGAGCAGCATCCCGGCCAGCACGACGACGAGGGCGGCGACCTCGCCGGTGCCGCCGAGCTGGTGGGTGAGGGCGAGCACCGCCCCGTCGACGACGAGCACGCCCGCAGCGGCCAGGGGAACCGCCGACAGGTGTGCCCGTCGCCGGACTGCCTGGACCAGCAGCGCGCCTGCGGCAGCGGCGAGGGCCGCCGCGGACAGCCCGGCGGACCCAGCGGACGCAATGACCCCCACCAGCACCACGACCGCGACGGGCACGAGGACGGCCGGGCGGGTCCCGACCGCGGCTGTGAGCGCGCCGACCAGCGCCACCGCCGTGACCACCCAGACCGGTGCGGTCGTCCACAGCAGCGTCGCCAGTGCCCCGCCAGCGAGGGCCAGTACGCCGACGCCGAGGAGCCACTCCCGGCGGGCGCCTGTGCTAGGTCCGAACGCGTGGTCCGACGGCCAGCCGAGCGCGGCCGCCGCGGTGACCGCCAGGGACGCGCCGAGCACCAGAGCCAACCAGACCGGCTCGCCCGTCGACGCCTGGGTGCCAGGCAGTCGCGTCCCCATACCGGTCGACCAGAATGGTGTGGCGGCCTGCACCAACACCGGGCTCACCGCGGCCGCCCGCTCGGCGAGGGCGAGCAGGAGGATCGCGGCTCCGACCGCGGTCGCCGCCCGTACGCCGTCCACGCTGGCGCCGAGCCGCAGCAGGCCGACCAGGGCCAAGACGACCAGGACGGTCGCCGCGGCCACGGTGGCCTCGGCTGCTCCCGCAGCCCCGGCGGGCACCACCACGAGTGCTGCAGCCAAGCCCGACGCGACCAGCGCAGCTCCGGCTCCCACCGGGGGTGGACCGACGACGGCGACAGCGACGGTCAGCGCCAGCAGCACCACGGCGGGCCGCGCCGACCCGTCGACCAGCTCCGGCACCGTCGGCTCCTCGAACAGCCGCGCGATCGCGGCGACCACCGCGACGACGTACGCACCCATAGCAGCCAGCGCGATGCCGACGGTCGACAGCCAGAGCCCCAACGACCACGCGGCCATAGTCCCGGCGACCAGCAGTCCGAGTGCGGCGATCGGCAGCCAGGCCGAGGCGGTCACCCAGTTGACGCTGAGCGCTCCGACCGCCGCGAGCGCACCGCCCACCACAGCCAGCTCGGCGACCACCAGGCGCGTGCGGCCGTCGTCACCGTCCGCGGACCACACCCGTTGGGCGCCAACCGCGGCCCCAGCCGACGGCAGCGCGAGCAGAGCCGCGGCAACCGACAGCAAGCCGCGACCCCCGAGCTGGTCGAGACCCCACAGCCCGGTTGTGTAGGCGGCGCCGAGGTCGACGAGCAGCAAGAGCACGGTGAGGGCCCACAACGCCTCGGTCGAGGCTCGCAACCGGCGCCCCAAACAGCTGGTCGCGGCAACGGCGACGACAGCGGTGACACCGAGCAGCAGCACCGTACGCGCCGCCTGCGACAACGACCCCCAGCTGACCGCGACGAATACGACCGCCGCCACCCCCAGCAGCAGCGCGCCCAGCGCCAACAGCACCGAGCCGGTGGTGATCCGGTGCGGTCGCCGAGCGGGCTGACCGGCAGCCGGGGGTGCCATCGGCTCTGCAGGGCCTCCGACGGTCGTGGGCGCGGCGGGATCTGGATTGTGGGACAGCTCGCGCAACCGGTCGAGCTCGGCGTCGGCCTCGGCCAGCAGCCCGTACAGCCGATCGGCGTTCGGGCCGACCAGCATCAGCCCGCATCGCGCACACCGGGGCTGGTCGGTGCGCATCGCCCGACAGTCCGGGCAGTAGGCCGGGTGCGCGAAGTGATGCATCCATCGATGATCGCGCACGAGAACGGCCGCCAGTGCCAGACTGGCCGTGCCCATGCGCACACTGCTGATCGACAACCATGACTCGTTCACGTTCAACCTGTTCCAGCTGATCGCCGAGACCTACGGCGTTGCGCCGAGCGTGCTGCCCAACGACCACCTCGATCTGACAGCCGAGCTGGCCGACGGCTTCGACGCGGTGGTCGTCTCTCCGGGACCCGGCCGGCCCCAGGTCGCCCGAGACATTGGCCGGTCGTTGGAGGTTGTCCGGAACACCGGGGCAGCCGTGCTCGGGGTGTGTCTCGGCCACCAGGGCCTCGGGCACCTGGCCGGCGCGCCCGTCCGGCTTGCGCCCGAGCCCCGCCACGGGCACCTGAGCACGGTCGACCACCGGGGCACGGGGTTGTTCGCCGGCCTGCCGCAGAGATTTACCGTCGTCCGCTACCACTCGCTGTGCCTGCTCGAACCGCTGCCCGACGAGCTGCTGGCCGACGCCTGGTCCGAAGACGGGGTGGTGATGGCCGTCCACCACCGGTCGCGACCGTGGTGGGGCGTGCAGTTTCACCCCGAGTCGGTCGCCAGCGAGGGCGGTGAGCGGCTGCTGGCGAACTTCCGCGCGCTGGTGCTGGGGACTCGGACCCCCAACGTGTCGGCGTCGGCGCCTGCGCCTCCACCAGACCCGGCCCCGGCAGCTGCGCCCAGCGGCCCACCCCCCGCCGACGGCCCGCCGAGCCCCTGGACGCTGCGGACCCGGCGCCTGCCGTGCGCGGTGGACACCGAGGTGGCCTACGAGCAACTGTGTGCCGATCGGCCGTACGCGTTCTGGCTGGACAGCTGTGCCCCCGGGGGTGAGCTCGCGCGGTTCTCGTTCGTCGGCCACCCCGACGCACCGGGCGGTGAGGTCCTGAGCTACGACGTGGCCGACGGTGAGGTCCGTGTCCTGGACGGAACCGGGCAGCCGGTGGGGTCCGAGCCGGGGTCGGTATTCGACCTGCTGCAGGGACGGCTGGCACAGCGACATGTTGGCCCCCACGTCGACCTGCCGTTCGACCTTGTCGGCGGGTACGTGGGCTACCTCGGCTACGAGCTGAGGTCCGACGCCGGCTCACCGACGACGCGTCGGGCAGCCACCCCCGACGCCGTTTGGGTCTTCGCCTCGCGCTTCGTCGCGGTGGACCATCGGACCGAGCAGACGTGGCTGGTGGCCGCCGCTCGGCCAGACGTCGCCGGCGAGGTGGCGTTCGCGGACGCGTGGCTGGCTTTTGCCGCCGGTGCACTGCAGCCAGCAGCGCGGGCCCCGGTGACGACCCCAGCGCCAGCGCCAGCGCCGGCTGAGGGTGTCGACCCGGTGCCCCTGCTCGACCGGAAGCCCCACCGCTATCGCGAGGCCGTTGCCGACGCCCAGCACGAGCTGCGCGCCGGTGAGAGCTATGAGGTATGCCTCACCAACCGGCTGACCACCGCGGTCCACACCGACGGCCTGGCGATCTATCGTCGGCGGCGCCGGATCAACCCGGCGCCGTACTCTGCCTTCCTACGGCTGGGACCGGTCGAGGTGATCTGCTCGTCTCCCGAGCGCTTCATGCACGTGGACGGCACCGGCGCCATCGAGTCCCGCCCGATCAAGGGGACGGCACCGCGCGGGACGACGCCAGCCGCCGACGACGCCCTCCGCGATGGGCTGGCCAGCTCGGCGAAGAATCGCGCCGAGAATCTGATGATCGTGGACCTGCTGCGCAACGACCTCGGCCGGGTCTGCGAGGTCGGTAGCGTGCAGGTCCCGTCGTTCATGGCGGTGGAGACGTACGCGACGGTGCACCAGCTCGTGTCAACGGTCCGGGGCCGGCTGCGACCGGAAATCGACGCGGTGGCCGCCGTCCGCGCCTGCTTTCCGGGCGGATCCATGACCGGCGCACCCAAGCTGCGCACGATGGAGATCATCGACCGGCTCGAGGACCGTCCCCGCGGGATCTACTCCGGTGCGCTCGGCTTCTTCGGCCTGACCGGCGCCGCCGACCTGAACATCGTCATCCGGACGGCTGTGGTGGCTGGCGGCGTCCTGCAGGTCGGCGCCGGCGGGGCCGTCGTGTTGGCCTCGGAACCCGATGAGGAGTACGAGGAGATGCTGCTCAAGATGCGCGCCGGGCTGTGCGGCATCAGCGCCAACGACCTCGACCACGGCCCGGCCCACCGCCGCCCGCCGGGAAAGTGACTCCGCGGGGCACCTTCAGAAGCGGGTCACACTGGCGTTGTGGCGTTGTCGGCGCCACCTCCTAGTATTCGAACAAACATTCGATTCGTAGGAGGTGGCGGTCATGATCGCCTACCAGCGCACACCAGACCCCGCAGGTATCGAGCTCGAGCAGCTGGCGGACCGTCTCTGCACCCTGGCCGGGCGGATAGCCGCGGCGACGGCGGAGTTCCTGCGGCTGGTCGGCGAGTTCGACGAACGGCAGGGTTGGGCCGGCCCCGGGCTGCGGTCGTGCGCTCACTGGCTCTCCTGGCGCTGCGGCATCAGCCTGCGCACCGCACGCGACCACGTGCGGGTGGCCCGTAGGCTGCGGCCGCTGCCCGTGACGACGCGGACCTTCGCCGAGGGTCGCCTGTCCTACTCCAAGGTCCGCGCCATCTGCCGAGTGGCGACCCCGGCCACCGAGGGCCAGCTGGTCGAGACCAGCCTCTGCGCCACCGCATCGCAGGTCGAGCGAATGACCCGCTGCATCGACCAGGCCGCCCCAGAGCAGGCGCCGTTCGCACCGGAGCAGCCACATCGGGAGGCTGCCGCCTGCACTGGCGCTGGGACGACGACGGCAGCCTGCGGGTCAGCGGGCGGCTTTCAGCTGAGGACGGGGCAGCCCTGCTCGCCCTGCTCAGGGCCACGGCAGACGCCCGGGCCGAGACCTCCACCCCCACGGGCGAGTCTGCCCAGTCTCAGGATGCGCCGTCGGTCCGGTCCGCACTTGGGGGCTCGGCCTCGTCGACCCTGCTGGGCGAGGCCAGCCGAGCTGGCGCGCAGGGGCTCGCCGCCATGACGGGCGCTGACGGTCCCGCCGCCGAGGTGCTCGTGCACGTCGATGCGGACGTCTTGACGCGGCTGCGCGCCGAGACCAAGCGTGGGCTCGCGCGCGCCCACCTGGACGGTGGACCCGCGTTGAGTCTGGCCACGATCGAGCGACTCGCCTGCGACGGCGGCATCCGCCTCACCACCCATGGCAGCGACGGACGCACGCTCGACCTCGGCCGGCGACGTCGACACCCGACGCCACGCCAGGTCTCGACGCTGATGCGAAGGGACATCGGTTGCACGTTGCCCGGGTGCGGTCGGCGCCGATTCCTGCACGCCCACCACGTCCGTTTCTGGTCACGCGGCGGGCGCACCGATCTCGACAACCTGCTCCTGCTGTGCGGCGAGCACCACCGCGCGCTGCACGACGCGGCATCCACCATCACCGGGCTCGGCCGGCAACGCTTCAGGTTCAGCGCACCCGACGGCAACCTGATCGAGTACACCCCGCACATCCGCGGCAGTTGCGCCGACGTGGACGAGACCTATCGGCTCATCGAGGGCGACTCGTTGACGCCCAACTGGCACGGCGAGCAACTCGAACCCGACCTGATCATCGCGGCCTACATGCACACCCGCGAGGCGGAGCTCG
>JACCYS010000089.1 GCA_013696365.1 Nocardioidaceae bacterium | reverse complement strand
GGCCCGCCCGGCAGACTGCTCACATGGCCGACGCGTCGCCGTACGTTGAGCTGGACCGCAATGCGTGGGCGCGGCTCGCCTCCTCCACCAGCGGGCAGTTGAGCGATGACCAGCTCACCCGGGTACGGGGCCTCGGTGACGAGCTGGACCCCGCCGAGGTGGCGGAGGTCTATCGCCCGCTCAGCGACCTGCTCAGCCTGCAGGTCCGGCACGCCGAGGAACTTCACCGCGCCACCGAGCGATTCCTGGACCGGCGGCGGCCGGGACGCAGCCCGTTTGTCATCGGCATCGGCGGGTCGGTGGCGGTGGGCAAATCGACCACCGCGCGGCTGCTGCGCGAGCTGCTGGCCCGCTGGCCGCAGCACCCGCAGGTCGCGCTGGTCACCACCGACGGCTTCTTGTGGCCTAACAACGAACTGCAGCGCCGCGGCCTGCTCGACCGCAAAGGATTTCCGGAGTCGTACGACCGCAAGGCGCTGCTGCGCTTCGTGATGGAGGTGAAGTCCGGTGTGAAGCAGGCCGATGCGCCGCTGTATTCACATCTGCACTACGACGTAACCGACCAACGACAGGTGCTGCGTGGCCCGGACATCGTCATCGTGGAGGGCCTCAACGTGCTGCAGCCGGCCGCGCTCCGCCACGACGGGCGTACCGGCTTGGCCATCAGCGACTTCTTCGACTTCAGCGTGTACGTCGACGCTGCGACCCGAGACATCCGGCAGTGGTACGTGGAGCGGTTCCTGCGACTGCGAGACACGGCCTTTCGAGACCCGCAGTCGTACTTCCACCGTTACGCCGCCCTCGACACCGAGGCCGCCGCCGCCCGGGCCGGCGAGCTGTGGGACACCATCAACGGGCCAAACCTGGAGACCAACATCCGCCCGACCCGGGCGCGGGCGACGCTGGTGCTGCGCAAAGCCGACGACCACGCTGTGCGTTGGGTGCGGCTGCGCAAACGCTGAGCTGGCCGAGTGATTGATGGCAGGATCTTCATGTGTTGCACGTACGTGTCGTCTCGCCAGCCGATCGGAGCGAGCAGGTGGTCAGCCGACTGGAGTCTGACGACACGGTCGCCAACCTGGTATGGCTACCGGGGGTCGCCCGCCAGTGCGGGCCCGAGGGCGGCGATCTGGTCATGTTCGACCTGGCCCGAGAGAACGCCAACCCGGTGCTCGACGACCTCCGCGCCATGGACCTCGAGCGCGACGGGTCCATCGCCTTCGATGAGGCGGAGACCGTGATGTCGCAGGCAGCCGACCGCGCGGAGAAGGCCGCCCCCGGCAGACCGGCGGACGGCGTCATCTGGGACGCGATCGAGTCCCAGGTCGCCGGCGAGGCCCGGTTGTCCTGGTCGTTCGTCGCCTTCCTGACCCTCGCCACCCTGATCGCCAGCGTCGGCCGATACCTAGACCAGCCCATCCTCATCGTGGGCGCGATGGTCGTGGGTCCGGAGTTCGCACCGGTGGCGGCCATCTGTTTCGGCCTGGCGACCCGCAACTGGTACCTATTGCGACCGGCGGCGACCACCCTGGCGATCGGCTTCGCGATCGCGGCGGCAGTCGCGACGTCACTATGGTTCGCTGCCTACGTCGCCGGCTGGATCACCCAGGACAACGCCGCCACCGGACCCGATACCCAGTTCATCGTCCAGCCCGACCTGTGGTCGTTCATCGTCGCGCTGCTCGCCGGGACGGCCGGGGTGCTGTCGATGACCGCATCCAAATCCGGGGTGCTGGTGGGCGTCTTCATCTCCGTAACCACGGTGCCCGCCGTCGGCACGGTCGCCCTCACGCTGGCGACCGGGGTGTGGTCGGAGGTGGGCAGCGCGCTGATCCAACTCGGCATCAACATCGCCGGCATCCTGCTGGCCGGCACGGTGACGCTGCTCATCCAGCGGACCATCTGGGAGCAGATACTCACCCACCAGCAGAAAGCGCACTAGACCTGGTCGGGCCGGAACGTCGGGCCGGGCATACTCAGGCGACCAACATCGTCAGCTCGACCTGCCATTCACCGACCCGCTCCACCGGCCGAAAGCCCAACCGATCATTCACTGCCACCATCGGTGCGTTCTGGGCTGCATTGTGGGTGTGCAGCTCGCGGCCGTGCGGGTGCAGACGCTGGACGCGGCGCAGGTTCGCCACCTTCATCGCCAGTCCGAGCCGATGCCCGCGGTGACCGGGCAGTACGAGGGTGTCCCAGTTGTACAGTCGCCCCGGGTCGTGGGCTGCGTGCAGGACCTCGTTGTGGGCGACGATCGAACCGTCGCCGGTCGCGGCCGCAACGACGTGCCGGGTGCGACCCATCGCGATCAGCTCTGCCTCTGCCTCCCGCATCCGCTGCTCATCCCAGCGTTCCGGCTCGAACTGGAGATCGCCGAGCGGCACCTCGGCGATCATCGCCTCCTTGAGCGCACAGTAGGCGGCACGATGCTGGTCCGGACATGGGTCGGTCCAGCTGATCAGCCAGTACTGCGCGTGGTGCGGCGCAGCCTCTGCGGCCAGCGAGTCAAGCAGTTCTGGGTGCACCGGCAGGTCGAGCATCCGGTGCACGTCCGTGTTGCGTTCCTGCAACCCGATCGCAGCACAGAAACGGGCGCCCGGGCTGGTCTCGACCAACTGGCCGGCAACGTCGAGCTCCCCACCGAACACCCAGCTGATCGCCAGTGTCCGGCCGACACGCTGCGCCTGGTCGCGCAGATGCCCGGCCATCAAGCGGCCGTAGCCGCGCCGCCGGTGCTCCGGTGCGACCAGGCAGTCCAACTCGGCGAGCTCGGTGTTGTCCCGCAACGGCGTCTCCAGGACACCGGCAGCGACCACCGCTCCGTCGATCCGGCCGAGCCATGCCCTGCGGGTGTGGGCGGTGCTCGGTGTGCGGTACGCGGCTCGCAGCTCTGGCTTCGCCCAGCTGGTGCTATGGCAGCGGCCGTGCCGGTTGGCGGTGTCGTAAACCTCGTAAAACTCGTCGAACTCGGTGTCGTCGGCGGCGTCGAGCTCACTGATATGCACTGCCCCACGCTATGCGCCAGGCGCCGGCCCAGTCATCCTGTTTCTGACCGTGGCAGGCTCCACGGTCAGGGCAGAGTGAGCCGGCGGCGCACCACATCGGCAAGGCCATCGGCGATAGTCTGCGCGGTCGCGGCTGTCGGGGCCTCCACCATCACCCGCACCAATGGTTCGGTGCCGGACGGGCGCAGCAACACCCGCCCGTCCGAGCCCAACTCGTCGGCGGCCGCCTGCACCGAGGCGAGCACGTCTGGATCCTCACCGGCGCGGGACTTGTCCACTCCCCGTACGTTCACCAGCACCTGCGGCAGTGGGGCCATCACCGATGCCAGCTCGGTCAGCGACGCCCCCGTCTGCGCCATCCGGGCC
>JACCYS010000086.1 GCA_013696365.1 Nocardioidaceae bacterium | reverse complement strand
CGGCATCGCTGAGGGTCCGCAGGTCGCCCGGACCGGCGATGCCATCGAGCAGACCCATCGTCGAACGTCCTCCGTGTTGTCGATCACCGCGGCGCAGTCGCACGAGTCTATGCCGCCGCCACATCTGTCGGGGGTGTACGTGGTGGGACTGGGCACGGACCCTGCACGCGGGCGTACGGTGCCGTGGATGAGCGGCTGCCTGTTCTGTCGGATTGCCGCGCGCAGCGAGCCGGCCCACCTGGTGCTCGAGACCGACCGCGTGGTCGGCTTCCTGGACAACCGGCCGGTGTTCAAGGGACATGTGCTGCTGGTGACCCGACGCCCCGTCGAGACCCTCACCGAGCTGCCGGACGAGCTGCTCGCGCCCTTCTTCGCAGCGACTCGTGCCGTTGCTGCCGCCATCCGTGACTCGCTCGGCGCGCAGGGGTCGTCTGACGCGATAACCCTCGGATGATCGCGGGGTAGGGGCGGGGTCAGAGGCGGGGGTGGAAGCGTCGCCCTCGCAGTGCCTCCTCGACGAGGCCGACCTCTCGGCGGAGCACGAGCAACCGTTCGGACTCCAACCGCCAGGTCGCCACCGCCCTCTCGATGACATCAAGATCGGCGACGTCGCGAAGCGCCGTACGCGCCTCGTTCAACCCCCTACGGGCAGCCGCCTGCATACCCTCCACGTGCAGCACCGCGAAACGGGCTAGCACCACCGGGTGGCGGCGCAGGCCCGAATAGCCGCGATACTCCGGGGGGCAGTGGTCGAGCATCCACGAAGCGGCGATCTGTTCCCAGTCTGGGGCGCCCGGCGGTCGCACCTGTGTGGGCCAGCCCGGTGGGCCGGCTGCATCGCTCATCTGGTCTCGGCAGGGACACCGACGTAGCGGCCCCGATAGTAGGCCAGGGCGCCGGTGTCATCCACCAGCTGCACGTGTGCCACGTCGACGCGCACAAGCAGCGACCAACCGGCAACGGTGGGCTCCCTCGCCAACACAGCACCGGCCCAGCAACGCCCGTCGAGCGCCGGGCCCCACTCGGTGTCGAGCCACCTGCCGGTGCGAAACGTTCCACCTGGCGACGGCGCAACCCCCGCGAACACGTCGGCCACCATCTCGTCACCGGGGGCCAGCAGGCTGACCGCGACCCGACCGGTCGCCCGCAGCCGGACCCACAGATCGGACTCCTCGTCGATCAGGCCGATGAGCCGGCTGGGCTCCCCGTCGGCGACGAGCATCGACGACACCGTGAGACCGGCACGCTCCGGCGACGCACCGGCAGACCACACCGTCACTGGGGTGACCTGCCGCCCGCGCAGCCGGCGGCCCGGGCGTCGTTCGCCCTCCGGCTCGATGAAGGGATGGTCCGAGTGAATCGTCACGACACCGATCCTGCCCGCTGCCGACGGCAGTGCCTCAGCCGGTGAGGCTGCGGACCAGCAACACCGCCCCGGAGAGCCCACAGATGGACAGCACTGCTGCCCGGGTGTGACCGGGGTCCAGCCGCGGCCGAAGCATCACCGACAGCAGATGACCGAGCACCAGCACCGGGCTGAACAGCAACGCCAGATAGAGGTCGCTGAGGTCGAGTTGGCCGCCGGCACCGAGACCAAGCAGGCTGAGCAGCGCACCGGCCGCGAAGAACACCGCCATCGTCGCGCGGATCTCGGCAGCCTCGTGGTGCTGGTAGACGATGGCCACCGGCGGCCCGCCGATCGACGTCGCCGTGCCGGTGATGCCGGCCACGAAACCGGCGGTCGTCAACGAACCCGCGGTCACCGGCACCCGGACGGCCCGCCAGGTCAGCCCGACCGCCGCGAGCACCATGATGCCCACGCCGACGCCGAGCACCTGGTCGGAGGCCCACGCCACCACCAGCACCCCCACCGCAGTGCCGGGTACGCGGCCACCCAGCGCCCAGCGCATACCGGCGAAGTCGGCCTCGCGCCACTCGCGACGCAGCGCCCCCAGCGGATAGAGCAGCGCCAACCACAGCGGGACGACCGGGACCAGCTCGGGCGCGAGCAGGGTGACAACCGGCGCGGTTATCAGGTTGAGCCCCAGCCCGACGATGCCCTGAACGGTCGCCCCGACCAGCACGGCCGCTGCGATGCCGGCAAGCACCCATAGGCCCAGCCCGGCTGTCACCCGAGCAACGAGCGCAGCACATACGGCATGATCCCCCCGTGGCGGTAGTACTCCGCCTCCCCGGGGGTGTCGATCCGCAGCACCGCGTCGAACTCGATGTCGCCATCACCGTCGCCGCCGGTGGCGGTGACATGCACCGTGCGCGGGCTGTCCCCGCTGTCGAGCCCCTCGACTCCGCTCACGGCGAAGGTCTCCTCGCCGCTCAGACCCAGCGAGTCGGCGCTCTCACCGTCGGGGTACTGCAGCGGCAGCACCCCCATGCCGATCAGGTTGGAGCGGTGGATGCGCTCGTACGACTCGGCGATCACCGCCCGCACCCCGAGCAGCGCGGTCCCCTTGGCCGCCCAGTCGCGTGACGAGCCCGAGCCGTACTCCTTACCGGCCAGAATCACCAGCGGGGTCCCGCGCTCGGCATAGGAGACCGACGCGTCATAGATGCTGCTGACCTCGGGCTCACCCCCATCGGCGTTGTTGTCGGCGTCGTCGGCGATGCCGTTCGTGGGGAACAGCCGGGTGACCCCGCCCTCGGTGCCCGGCGCCAGCTGGTTGCGCAGCCGAATGTTGGCGAACGTGCCGCGGATCATCACCTCGTGGTTGCCTCGACGCGACCCGTAGGAGTTGAAGTCGAGCGTCTCGACGCCGTGCTCGGCCAGGTAGGCCCCCGCCGGGGAGTCCCGCTTGATGGCCCCGGCCGGTGAGATGTGGTCGGTGGTGACCGAGTCGCCGAGCTTGGCCAGCACCCGAGCGCCCTCGATGTTGCTGACCGGCTCTGGCTCGGCGCCCATGCCGTCGAAGTAGGGCGGCTTGCGGACGTAGGTGGACTCGTCCGCCCAGTCGAACGTGGCACCCTCGGGAGTGGGCAGCGACTGCCACATCTCGTCGCCGGCGAACACGTCGGCATAGTCGGTGGTGAACATCTCGGCGGCGATCGCCTCACCGACCACCTCCTCGACCTCTTGGGCCGACGGCCAGACGTCGGCGAGGAAGACATCGTTACCGTCGGTGTCCTGCCCCAGCCGCTCGACATACAGGTCGACGTCCATCGACCCGCCGAGGGCGTAGGCGACCACCAGCGGCGGCGAGGCCAGGTAGTTCATCTTCACGTCGGGGTTGATGCGACCCTCGAAGTTGCGGTTTCCGGACAGCACCGAGGTGACCGCAAGGTCGCCGTCGTTCACCGCCTTGCTCACCGCCGGGATCAGCGGCCCGGAGTTGCCGATGCAGGTGGTGCAGCCGTAGCCGACGAGGTGGAAGCCCAGCTTGTCGAGGTACGGCGTCAGGCCGGCCCGCTCGTAGTAGTCCATCACGACTTTGGAACCGGGTGCCAGCGTCGTCTTGACCCACGGCTTGCTGGTCAACCCCCGCTCGACGGCGTTCTTAGCCAGCAGGGCAGCGCCGATCATCACCGACGGGTTGGAGGTGTTGGTGCACGACGTGATCGCGGCGATCACCACGGCACCGTGGTCGACCTGGCACTCGGTGCCGTCCGGAAGCGTGACCGGCATCGGATTGCTGGCGCGCCCCTGCCCTGAGTCGGCCATCACCGGCCGCGCGGGTGCGGCCATCTCACCCCCACCATTGTCGGTGGGCGGGTCGGAGGCCGGAAACGACTCGGCGACCGCCTCGTCATAGCCGTTCTCGCTGGCGGCGTCGTGGTCGACGTAGTCCGACAGCACCTCGCGGAAGCTCGCCTTGGCGTCGATCAGAGCGACCCGATCCTGCGGCCGCTTGGGCCCGGCGATCGACGGCACCACCGTGGACAGGTCGAGCTCGAGCCGCTCGGAGAATCGGGGCTCGCGGTCAGCGTGGTGCCACAACCCTTGCGCCTTGGCATATGCCTCGACCAAGGCAACCTGTTGGTCGGACCGGCCGGTGAGCCGCAGATAGGTCAGCGTCTCGTCGTCGACGGGGAAGACCGCGATGGTGGAGCCGTACTCGGGGCTCATGTTGCCGATGGTGGCCCGGTTGGCCAGCGGAACCGCCGAGACGCCGGGGCCGTAGAACTCCACGAACTTGCCGACCGCACCGTGCTCGCGCAGCATCTGGGTGATCGTCAGCACGAGGTCGGTCGCTGTCGTTCCGGCGGGCAGCTCGCCGCCGAGCTTGAACCCGACGACCCGAGGGATCAGCATGCTGACGGGCTGCCCCAGCATCGCCGCCTCGGCCTCAATGCCTCCGACCCCCCAGCCGACGACGCCGAGGCCGTTGACCATGGTGGTGTGGCTGTCGGTGCCGACGCAGGTGTCCGGGTAGGCCAGCTGTGGAGCATTGTCGTCGTCGCCTGGCCGGGTGAACACGACCCGAGCGAGGTGCTCGATGTTGACTTGGTGGACGATGCCGGTGCCCGGTGGCACCACCTTGAAGTCGTCGAAGGCGCCCTGCCCCCAACGCAGGAACTGGTAGCGCTCCCGGTTGCGCTCGTACTCGATCTCGACGTTGCGGCCGAAGGCCTCCGGTGTGCCGAAGACGTCGGCGATCACCGAGTGGTCGATCACCAGCTCGGCTGGTGCGAGCGGGTTGATACGGGTCGGGTCGCCGCCCAGGTCCTGCATGGCCTCGCGCATGGTCGCCAGGTCGACGATGG
>JACCYS010000051.1 GCA_013696365.1 Nocardioidaceae bacterium | reverse complement strand
AGTCCAGGTCGACGTCGGTCCGCTCGTGCATGAGGCCGTCGCCGCGGGCCGACACCTGCCACAGCCCGGTCATGCCGGGGCGCACCTGGTGCCGCGCGTGCTGCCAGGGCTCGTACTGGCGCACGATCGAAACCATTTCGGGTCGGGGCCCGACAAGGCTCAGCTCTCCGCGCAGGACGTTGAACAGCTGGGGCAGCTCGTCAAGGCTCCAGCCGCGCAACAGCCGGCCCAACGGCGTCAGCCGGGGGTCGTCCGGGTGCTTGTGCAGGATCCGGCGATCCCCGGCCTCCGTTCGCGAAGGCCCCCGACGATCAACGCCCGAGCGGCGGTCGGGATGCATCGAGCGGAACTTGTAGACACCGATGATCTGACCGTGCTGGCCGACGCGGTCCTGGCGCAACAGCACCGGCGAGCCGAGCGAGCAGCGGACCGCGATGGCCACCACCAGCAGAACCGGGCTCAGTGCCACGATGAGCAAGGCGCCCACCAGACGATCGATGGACGGCTTCACCCACCGCTCATAGGCGCTCGGCTGGTGCTGCGCGCCAAGTGCCGCCACCAACGTGAGTCCGTGAACCTGACCAAGTGCCTCTGCTTGCAACCCTTGCCCCGTGCCACTCCCGGCCGTGTCGCGACGCAGACCAACCGCTTGTCCGCGCGCTGAAATTGCCATGCTCTCTCGCTGCACCACTTTCCCCCCGTTGCAATACGACTACGGTCCGGGCCTGAAGCCGACGACACACTCTCGACTTCGTTCGGAGCCGGGCCAGCCGAAGTTCCCCCTCAAGCCTGGTTTTGCACCGTTACGGTCGATGCGTAGTCCCCTCGCCATCAACCCACGGCTGTGCAAGTGTGGCCCTTCCCCGGGATGTTGTCAATCGTACGGCTGGCGTTTACCTAGGGTGGCATGGCGGGCACCCACCCACAGCAGTCAGCGTGGCAGTCGCCGTCGTGCGCGGCGGTGCTTACTGCGAGTGTCACGGTGCTATCACCGAGCGTGACGTGATACCGTCGGGCGGACGCGAGCCACGCGTCTGTAGATACCTTCGGCGGACGCGAGCAGGCGTCTGTCATGGCAACAGCAGCGAACAGCAACTGTGCAGGCGGGGTTGGAGGCAGAGTGAAGATCACGGTGATCGGTGTCGGGCACGTCGGTCTGGTGACCGTCGCCTGCCTGGCTGACCTTGGCCACGAGGTCGTTGGCGTAGACGACAACCAGAGTCGCGTCGACTCCCTGCGGCAGGGGATCGTCCCGTTCTATGAGCCCGGCCTGCCGGAGTTGACCAAGGCGGGCGTTGAAGCGGGGCTGGTGACGTTCACCACCGAGCCGGCCGAGGCCCTGGAGGCCGCCGAGGTCGCGTTCATCTGCGTCGGGACGCCGGCACGGGCAGACGGCTCTCCGGATCTGTCCGCGGTGCAAGCGGTGGCCGCGACCGTCGCCAAGCACGCGACCGGGCCGCTGGTCGTCGCCGAGAAGTCCACCGTTCCGGTCCAGACCGGGCAGCGCATCGCGCAGGCACTGGCCCTCGAAGGCCGCGCCCGTGGGCTCAGCGTCGACCACGAGGTGGTGTCCAACCCCGAGTTCCTCAAGGAGGGAACGGCGCTGGAGGACACGCTGCGTCCCGACCGGATCGTCGTCGGGGCTGACAGCCAGCGGGCACATAGTGTGATGCGCCGTGTCTACGAGCCGCTGCTCGACCGGCACCGCTGCCCTTACGTCGCCACGGATGTGCGTACCGCAGAACTGATCAAGCACGCCTCCAACGCGTTCCTGGCCACCAAGATCAGCTTCATCAACGCCGTGGCGAGGGTCTGCGAGCTGGCCGGCGCGGACGTCTGGCAGGTGGCCGACGCGATGGGCCACGACGCGCGCATCGGCCGTGACTTCCTCAACGCCGGCCTCGGGTACGGCGGCAGCTGCTTCCCCAAGGACGTGGAGGCATTCGTGCACATCGCCGCCGAGATGGGCTACGACTTCGGCATGCTGCGCGAGACCCAGCGGATCAACCGGGAAGCCAAGGCCTGGCCGATTCGCCAGCTGCGTCGAATGCTGTGGAACCTGTCCGGCAAGCAGATCGCGATTCTGGGTGTGGCGTTCAAGCCCGATACCGACGACATCCGCGACGCGCCGGCCCTGGAGGTCATCGACGCGCTGCTCGCCGAAGGAGCCGTGGTCCGGCTGCACGACCCGGTCGCGCTGGGCCACGTCCGCGACCGGTATCCCGACGCGGTCTTCTGCGACGACGCCGAGGACGCGTTGCGGGGCGCGCACGGGGTCATCGTCTGCACCGAGTGGGACGAGTACCGCTCCATCGGTCCTGACCAGCTGCAGGAGCTGCTGGAGTACCCGGTCGTCGTGGACGCCCGCGGTATCTGGGAGCCCGAGAAGCTGAACGCGGCTGGCCTGGAGGTCGCCAGCATCGGTCGCCCGACGCCGTGAACGCAGTCGCGCTGGCCTGCGACCGTTAGTCGGTCAGGCCCTGCCGGCAGGTGGCGGGTCTTGGTCCTGCCGCGAGATTGCGGCGTCGAGGGCTGTCACCGCTGTCTGGTCGCGGCCGACGAGCCGCACTTCCAGGGGTGGCCCGCCGACGCGCCCGCCGAGCCAGTCAAGCGCCGCCGCCGCGAGTACCGCGCTGGCCTCGCCCAGCGGATAGCCGAAGACGCCCGCCG
>JACCYS010000038.1 GCA_013696365.1 Nocardioidaceae bacterium | reverse complement strand
GTCCCGAGCCGGCCGAGGTCATTGGGGTTGACGCCCAACGTCCCGCCACCCGGGACGCCGGTGGGGACCGTACCGCCGATGTTGCCGGGATCGGCGCCGGAGCTGCCCCCGGGACCGGCAGCGGGGTTTCCGCCGGAGTAACCACCGGGGTTGCCGAAGCCACCGTTGCCGAGCAAGCCCGACACGTCATAAGGCGTCCTGACCGGGGAGCGCGAGCTGCCCGACGGGCTGGTCGTACCGGACGGGCTCGACGAACCGTTGAGACCGTCGGACACCGGGGGAGCACCGAGCGGGGTGAACCGGGAGAACTGCTCCGGAGGCGTGCCCGTGAGGGCGGCGTTCATGTACGACTGCCAGATGGAGCCGGGCAGCATCCGGCCGTAGATCGGTCGACCCGACGCGTTCTTGATCGGCGAGTTGTCATCGGTGCCCATCCAGACCGCGGTCGACACCGACGGGGTGTAGCCCACCGTCCAGGCATCGTTGTTCTGTCCCTCGACCGAGCTCTGCACGGTGCCCGTCTTCGCGGCGACCGGGCGACCGTCGGACAGCGGGATCCGCGACGACGAGGCGACATCGGTCAGCGACTCGGTGACGTTGCGGGCCACCGGCATCGGGAAGGCCTGCTGGCCGGGGGTCTGGCCGCGGTCGTAGACGACCCGCCCGTCGGAGGCCACGACCTTGGAGACGAGGTAGGGCTCGCGGCGGACGCCGTCGGCGGCGAAGGTCGCGAACGCAGATGCCATGTCGATCGGATGCACCTCCTGATCGCCCAGCGCGATCCCGCCGGAGGGGTGCGGCAGCAGGTCGTCGGGGATGCCGGCCTGGTGCGCGGCGTCGGCGACCTTCAACGGTCCGACATCGAGCGCCATGTGGTAGAAGACGGTATTGATCGACTGGGTCATCGCGGTCTTGACCGAGCACGAGTCGCAGCTGATGCCCTCGGAGTTGCCGACCGTGACACCGCCGGGGAACGTCTGGGGCGAGGAGCCGTCGTAGGTGGTGCCGAGCCCGATGTTGCGCCCCGATCCCAGCGCGGCGGCGAACACGAACGGCTTGAACGACGATCCCGGCTGCTTGAGCACCTGGGCGTAGTCGAGCCCGACGCCGTTGTCTCCGCCGTAGTAGGCCAGCACCGCACCGGTCTTCGGGTCGACCGAGACGAGCGCGGAGCGCAGGTTGCCCGGCTGCCCCTCCATCGCCTTGTGCACCGCATCGATCGCGTCCTGCTGCTTCGCGGGCTCGATCGTCGTCGTGATGGTCAGGCCCTCGGTGTTGACCTCCTGGTCACTGACCCCGTGCGCCTCGAGCTCCGCGCGCACCTGGTTGTAGATGTGGCCGCGGCTGTCCCCGGGGATGCCCCCGCCCGTGGCAGCTTCGGACTTCCACGCCGGGAACCGCGCCGCGGCACGGTCGACGGGGGTGAGCCAGCCCTGCGCCACCATCCCGTCGAGCACGAAGTTCCAGCGCTCCATGCACTTGTTCAGGTTCTTGGCCGGGTCCCAGCGCGACGGGGACTGGATCATCCCGGCGAGCATCGCGCCCTCGGCAACGGTCAGGTCCCTGACGTCCTTGCCGAAGTAGGTCCGGCTCGCGGCCTGCACCCCGTACGTACCGCGGCCCAGGTAGATCGCGTTCAGGTAGTTGCCGAGAATCTGCTCCTTGGTCTGTTCCTTGGAGATCTTCACCGCGAGCACGATCTCCCGGTACTTGCGCCAGAGTGAGAACTGGTCCTGGCCCGTGCTGACCTTGACGTACTGCTGGGTGATCGTGGAGCCACCGCCGCTGCCGCCGGTCAGCTGGCTCCACACGGCGCGGCCGATGCCGGTGACGTCGAAACCCGGGTTGGAGAAGAAGCTGCGGTCCTCGGCGGCAAGCACCGCCTGGCGGACGTGCGGCGGAACTTCGTCGAGGGTGACGCTGGTCCGGTTCACGTTGTCCGGGCGGACGGTGGCCAGCGGGCTGCCGTCGGTATAGGTGAACGTGGCGACCTGGGTGACCGCGATGTCCGCGGAGGAGGGCACCGGGAACACCATCCAGCCGATCGCGAACGCCAGCAGCGGGACGACGACGGCGAGCCCGAACAGCACGTACAGCGTCCGGCGGATTCGGCGCCACCTCCTCGACCGTCCCTGGCCGTCGTCAGCAGGGGGCTCACCACCGCCACCGGCACCTGAACCGGGTGGTGGGGGACCGGCGGGCCCGGAGCGTAGGTCCGCCACCGTCAGCAGACCCCTCGCCCTGGCCACCGACTGGGCGCCCGTCTCGTCGTGGGTGAGTAGCGGAACCTCGTCGGGCGCGACCTGCTGACCACCCGGGTACGAACCGCCGGGGGGCCGTGCCACCGGCCGGTGGTGCTGCGCGGCGACCCGCCCGGCGGGCGGGGGAACCACCCGCCCTGCGGGCCGGGAGACGGCTCGCCCTGCGGGTGCGGGCAATGGGCGGGACGGCCTGCTGGTGGGTGGTCCGGGCCCCGGCCGGCCGGGGTGGACGTCGGTGGGGCGTTCCTGGGTCGGGGGTCCCTCATCGAACCGGGGGTCGCGCTGCTCACTCACCGCTGCTCCGAGGGGTCTGCTGGCTACTACTGAGTCGCTCGGTCACTCGGCGGCGGTCCTCCGTCGATCGGTCCGGCCCGTGCCCCCACCATTACCCAGGACGTAGGACAGCACGAGATGGTTCCAACTGCAGGTGCGGCAGGTCTCGACGACGTAGACCGAGAACTCCGCATAGCGGGACTCGAGCCGGTCCAGCTCATCGGACCTGCGGGCCGAGCCTGCGGCCTGTCCGAGCTCTGCACCGAAGATCCACGAGACCAACGTCAACCGCTCCTTGCGGCAGACCGGACACGTCTGGTCGCTGGGTTCGCCGTGGAAACGGGCGGCCCGCAGCAGGTACGGACTCGCGTCGCAGACGTCGGCCATCCCGACCCGGCCGGAGTGGACCTCCGCCAGCAGCGCCCGGCGCTGCAACGCGTAGTCGACCACCTGTCGCTGGGTCCGCACCCGACCAGGGTACGCGGGGGCGGCAGGGTTCCTCGCCGGACTGCCAGCAGCGGCACCCGCACCGAACCCGCCGCAGCCCTCTGTGCTGCGCCGTGATGTATCGCCTCGATATAGTGGCGTGTGTTGTTCATCTGACGAGGACGAGCGGGGCGAGGAGGTTGCGATGCTGGAGCTGGCGGTCCTCGGGCTACTCCACGAAGCGCCGGTGCACGGCTACGAGCTGCACAAGCGGCTCGGCGTGCGGCTCGGCGGGTTCCGCGTCTTCTCCTACGGCTCGCTCTACCCGGCGCTGCGCCGGCTCACCCGGGCCGGCCTGATCGTCGAGGACACCGACCAGCCGGTGCCCGAGACGCCGGCGGCAGTGTCGCCGGTGTCTTCTTCGGGAAGCTGGTCCAAGCGCGGCAGGCGGGTCTACCGGATCACCGCTGAAGGCAAGGAGCGCTTCGCGGAGCTGCTGGCCGAGGCCGGACCCCAGGCCTGGGACGACGAGAGCTTCGGCGTCCACCTCGCGTTCTTCTCCCGGACCCCGGCCGAGATCAGGATGCGCATCCTCGAGGGCCGCAGACGATGTGTCGAGGAGCGTCGCGAAGGACTGCGGTCGACGTTGGCGCGGGCCGGCGAGCAGATCGACCGCTACACCCGGGAATTGCACCAGCTCGGGCTGGACAGCAGCGAGCGTGAGGTGCGCTGGCTCAACGAGCTGATCGCGCACGAGCGGGCCGAACAGCGGGACCCACCCGGTGACGAGGCCGGAGAAACGAGATAGCCGGACCATGAGAAAGAAGGAGGAACCGGCCATGAGCCAGGTGCGTGTCGCCGTCGTCGGCGTCGGTAACTGCGCGGCGTCGCTGGTACAGGGGGTCCACTACTACGCGGACGCCGATCCGTCGTCCCGCGTTCCCGGACTGATGCACGTGGACTTCGGTGGTTATCATGTGCGCGACGTCACGTTCGTCGCCGCGTTCGACGTCGACGCCAAGAAGGTCGGTCGCGATCTCTCGGAGGCGATCGGCGCCAGCGAGAACAACACCATCAAGATCGCCGATGTCCCTCCGCTCGACGTGCCGGTTCAGCGCGGGCACACCCTCGACGGTCTGGGCCGGTTCTACCGGGAGACCATCACCGAGTCCGACGAGGAGCCGGTGGACGTCGCGCAGGTGCTGCGCGACACCGAGGCCGACGTGCTGGTGTCCTACCTGCCCGTCGGCAGTGAGGCGGCCGACCGGTTCTACGCGCAGTGCGCCCTCGACGCAGGGGTGGCCTTCGTCAACGCGCTGCCGGTCTTCATCGCCTCGGATCCGGTGTGGGCGGAGAAGTTCCGCGTCGCCGGCGTGCCGATCGTCGGTGACGACATCAAGTCCCAGGTCGGGGCGACGATCACGCACCGGGTGCTCGCGCGGCTGTTCGAGGACCGAGGGGTCCAGCTCGACCGCACGATGCAGCTCAACGTCGGCGGCAACATGGACTTCAAGAACATGCTGGAGCGCGACCGGCTCGAGTCCAAGAAGGTCTCTAAGACCCAGGCGGTCACCAGCAACGTCGAGCACGACCTCGGTGCCCGCAACGTGCACATCGGCCCCAGCGACTACGTGCAGTGGCTCGACGACCGCAAGTGGGCTTACGTCCGGTTGGAGGGCCGCGCCTTCGGTGACGTCCCGTTGAACCTGGAGTACAAGCTGGAGGTGTGGGACTCCCCCAACTCTGCCGGCGTCATCATCGACGCCGTCCGGGCCGCCAAGATCGCGCTGGATCGCGGCGTCGGCGGGCCGGTCCACCCGGCCTCGACGTACTTCATGAAGTCGCCGCCCCGGCAGCGGCCGGACGACGTGGGCAAGACAGATCTGGAGGCCTTCATCACCGGCACCGACGACTGAGCCGACAAGGCACAGCCGACGCCCGCACTGACACACTCGACCGGTGCGGGTGCTCATCGATCTGCGTCGACTGCTGCGGGGGGCCGCCTTCCGGCGGCTTCTCGGGGTGCGGCTGCTGGCCCACGGTGCCGACGGCGCCTTTCAGGTCATCCTCACCGCCTACCTGTTCTTCTCCCCCGAGCGGCAGACAACGCCCGCGGCGATCGCCGCGGTGACCGCCGCCACACTGCTGCCGTTCAGCCTCGTGGGTCCGTTCGCCGGCGTGCTGCTCGACCGGTGGTCGCGCCGAAACGTGCTCGTCGGCGCGCCACTCGTACGTGTGCTGCTCGTCGCCGCGATCGGCTGGCTGGTGCTCGGGACCGGAGACCTGCCCGCCGCCGGCAACGCCATCCTCTTCGTCCTCGTCGTCGCAGGGTTCGCTGTCAACCGCTTCCTGCTGTCCGCCCTGTCGGCGGCGCTGCCGCACACGGTGTCCGCCGCGGATCTGCTGTCGGCCAACTCGGTGGTCCCCACCGCCGGCACGATGGCCTTCGCGCTCGGGCTGGGCCTTGGCGGCGTCTGGCAGGGCGTGCTGGGCGGCCCGGATGAGGCCGTCGGCGATACCCTCGCACTAGCCGCTGCGCTGTGGGTACTCAGCGCACTGCTGGCGGCTCGCTTCGCCCGTACGGCACTCGGCCCCGACCACGACCATCGGGGCCGTCCCGCCGACCTTGACGGACCCGTCCGCGGTCTGGTCGAGGGGTTGCGGCATTTGCGGTCCCGGCCGCAGGCAGCAGCGGCGCTGATGCTGGTGGGTGCACAGCGGATGGTCGGCGGGCTTGTGCTGGTGGCGGCGATCCTGCTCTACCGCAGCACCTTCGCAGACCCCGACGACCCCACCGGTGCGCTTGCCGGGCTCGGGCTGACGGTGGTGGCGGCGGCGATCGCGATCACCTTGTCAGCGCTGCTGATCCCCACCGTGGTGGCGCACTCGTCCATGCGCGCGGCGATGGTCGCTGTGTTGTTGTTCGCCGCCGTGGTGCAGTCTGCGTTCGCCGCGATGAGCACCGAAGCCCTGCTGGTGGCGGCCGCGTTCGCACTCAACTTCAGCGGGCACTCGCTGAAGATCTGTGCGGACACGCTCGTGCAACACCAGATCAGCGACGATCACCGCGGCCGGGTCTTCTCCGTCTATGACCTGGTGTTCAACGTTGGTCTGGTGTCTGCCGCCGTGCTCGGCGCGCTCGCCTTGCCGGTGGACGGCACCTCGCCGCCGACCATGGCTGCCGCGGCCGTGGCACTGGTGGCGCTCGCCGTCATCGCTGCTCGGGTGCTGCCTCGCCGGCCTGTCGCCGCTCCCACCAGCTGAACAACTCTGCACGGGCACGCTCGTCGCCCAGCGGGCCGTGCTCCAGCCGCTGCTCGAGCAGATGCCGGTAGGCCTCGCCGACGATCCGTCCCGGCGGCAGGTCAAGCAGTGCCATGATCTGTTTGCCGTCCAGGTCGGGCCGCACCTTGGCGCGACCCTCCTCCTCGGCCAGCCTGGCGATTCGCGCCTCGATGTCGTCGTAGATGCCCTGCAGACGCACCGCCTTGCGGGCGTTGCGGGTGGTGGTGTCGGCGCGGGTGAGCACGTGCAGCCGCTCCAGTTGGTCGCCGGCGTCCCGGACATAGCGGCGTACGGCCGAGTCGGTCCACTCGCTGCTGCCATAGCCGTGAAAGCGCAGATGCAGCCCGACCAACTCGGTGACCGCGTCGACGACGTCGTTGGAGAAGCGCAGCGCTCGCAGCCGCTTGCGGGTCAGCTTGGCACCCACCACGTCGTGATGGTGGAAGGTGACGCCACCGTCGGCGGTGAAGCGCCGCGTACGGGGCTTGCCGATGTCGTGCAGCAGCGCCGCCAGTCGTGCGACAAGGTCGGGTCCGCCGGCAGGGAGTCGCTCCTCCAAGGCAATCGTCTGCTCGAGCACCTTGAGGGAGTGCTCGTAGACGTCTTTGTGCCGGTGGTGCTCGTCCCGCTCCAGGCGCAGAGCCGGCAGCTCGGGCAGCACCCGGTCGGCCAGCCCGGTGTGCACCAACAGCGTCAGGCCACCACGTGGATCGGTCGAGCACAGCAGCTTGACCAGCTCATCGCGCACCCGCTCGGCCGACACGATCGTGATCCGGTCACCGAGGTCACGCATCCCGGCGACCACGGTGTCGTCGGCGGTAAAACCCAACTGGGCGGCGAAGCGGGCAGCCCGCATCATCCGCAGCGGGTCGTCGGTGAACGACTGCACGGGCGTGACGGGTGTACGCAGTCGGCGGGCAGCAAGATCAGCCAAGCCGCCGTACGGGTCCACGAACTCATGGTCCGACAGGCGCACGGCCATCGCGTTGACGGTGAAGTCGCGCCGGGACAGGTCGCCCTCGAGGCTGTCGCCGAAGTCGACGTCGGGTTTGCGCGAGGTGGCGTCGTAGCGGTCGGAGCGGTACGTGGTGATCTCGACCTGCGCCGACCCGCTACGAGCACCGATCGTCCCAAAGGCTCGACCGACATCCCAGACGGCGTCGGCCCAGCCCGTCAGCAGGCGTTCGGTGGTCTCCGGGTGTGCCGAAGTCGCAAAATCCCAATCGTTGCCAAGCCGACCCACCAACAGGGCGTCGCGGACCGGGCCGCCCACCAGCGCCAGCTCCTCGCCGGCAGCCGCGAAACGTTGAGCCAGTGGCTGCACCACGGGCGCGACCCGGACCAGCTCGGCAACGGCAGCCCGCTGCAGGTCGCTGAGCCCGCTGCCACCGTGGTGGACAGCCGGGTCGGGCGCGGTCAGGTCAGGCACGACGGGCCATCGTACGCGCGCAGCAAGCCCAGCCTGCCGAGCCGCATCCGGCGTGACCTCTACCATGACCGCGTGACCGCCGGACTCAAACGGCGACGGTTGCGTGCCGTGCTGGCGGTCGTGTCCCTCGCTGCGCTGCTGCAACCGTTGGTGGTCCCCTTTGCGGCAGCAGCACCCGCAGCGACTTCCGGCCGCAACAAGGACAGCCTGCGAATGACGCTCACCTCGATCGAGCCGTCCGCGCTGCGACCGGGCCGTCCGCTCACCCTCAAGGGCCGGGTCACTAACACCAGCCCGGAGCCTTGGCGTGCGGTGCAGGTCTATCTGGTGATGTCACCCAGCCCGCTGACCACCCACGACGAGTTGGCCGCCACCAACGACAGCCCCGCCGGATCATACTTCGGCGACCGTGTCACCGAGATCGGGACGTTTGCCCGACTCGGGCGTTTGAGCCCCGACGAGCAGAATGCATTTCGGGTCAAGGTTCCGTGGAAGTCATTGCCGATCTCGGGTGTGCCGGGGGTCTACACCGTGGGCGCCCAGGTGCTGGCTACCGATGTCGACGGCACGAGGACCGGGGAGGCACTGGGGAGGACCCGCACCTACGTTCCGCTGGCCGACCCCGCGAAGGCCAGGCCAGTCGAGGTCGCGATGATCTGGCGGCTAGGTGCGCAAGTGCTGCGCCGACGTGACGGAACCTATGCCCGCACTGCCGCACTCACCTCGTCGATGGCCAGCGACGGCGCGTTGCGCAGGCTCGTCGGGCTGGGGTCTGCTGCCGGGTCGGTCCCGATCACCGTGGTCCCCGACCTCGCCGTGCTCGATGCCGCGCGCGACATCGGCTCGGGCCGGTACGGGCCGCCCGGAGGTCTGGTCAACCGGATCGGCCTCGCCGACGAGGCAACCCCGGCCGCGGCTGGGTCCAGCGGCACTGCCGCAGCCCGGGAACGCCAGTCGGGTGCACCCGATCCGGACCCGGCGTCGGCGACCTGGTTCGAGGACGCACGCACGTTGGTGGCCGACCACCCCGGTTGGACCACCACCTACGGCGAGGCGTCGGTGGACACCTTGGCCGCGGTCGGCTCCCAGCCGCTGAGCACCAGCATCGCGTTGGCCACCCGGGCGGCACAACGACGCCTGTTGGACCGCAAGTCGAAGATCCTGCACCTGCCGGACGCCGGCATCTTGTCCACCGAGGGGTTGGACCAGCTCGCCGCAGCGAAAACACCCGGCACCACGGTACTGTCGCCGCGCATGCTTCCCGGGTGGGACAGCCCCGACGGCGCGCCGCAGCGCATCGAGACGGCCTCTGAGCCACTGGATGTCGTGGTCGCGGACCCCACCCTCGCAGCTGGCGGACCGGCGCCCGGTGAGCCGCTGTCGGCACTGCAGGTGCGCCAACGCCTGCTGGCCGAGACTGCGCTGCTAGCCGCACAGGCGCCCTCCCGCCGGACCGGCCCGATCTCCGCCACGTTCGTCACCCCGGACGGCTGGAACCCCGGACCCGACTGGGCGAGCGCGAACTTCTTCGAAGGCCTGGACGTGCCCTGGCTCAAGCCAGTCTCACTGGGGAACCAACTGCGCGACGAACCTGGGCCGGCGCGCTACCGCGGGAACCCCGGCGTGCCCGACGAGAGCGAGCTCAGTGGGCTTGCCGAGGTAGCTCCCGCCGAGACCACCGCCGCGGCCCTGCAACTGCGCCGCCGGGTGCGGCTGCTGGCCAGCCTTGTCGGCGGAGGGCGGGACCTGCAGGCGTGGTACGCCTCGGCGGTGGCACTGGCGATCTCGGAGTCCACCCTGCGTGACCCCGGCGTGCAACAACGGCTGATCCAGTCCGTCGCCGCCCGAGTCACTCAACTGTTGCGTGGGGTGCGGCTGACAGGCCCGTCGTTCGTGACGCTGTCCAGCTCGCGCGGCAGCTTCCCGCTGACCGTGACCAACGAGCTCGATCGTACGGTGACCATCTCAGTGCAGGTGCAAACCATGCCCGCGGCGAGCACCTCGGACCGGGCACGCTTCGAGACCGCCGGGCAGTTCACCGTCGCACCCGGTCAACGTGACACAGTCAGCGTCGAGGCTCGCGTAGAACAACCCGGGGTCACCTCGGCCGCGGCGTCGGTGGCCACCGCCGACGGTCGGCCCTTCGGTGCCCCACTGGCCTTCAGCCTGCGAACCAGCGTCGTGGGGGTTGTGATCTGGGGCATCCTCGGCATCGCATGCGCCGTGCTGGTGCTGGCCATGGTCCGACGACTGTTGGGCCGCGGCCGCCAGCCAGGCACCCAGGCGGGCACCCAGCCAGGCATGCAGTGAGCGCCCAAGACCGCAGCCGGCTGCTGTCGGCCGGAGCCGTCATGGCCGCCGGCACCGTTCTGTCGCGACTGACCGGCTTCGTCCGCGCGGCACTGATCCTCGCGGTTCTCGGTCAATCGCTGGATGCTGACCTGTTCACCGCCTCCAACACGTTGCCCAACTCGCTCTACATCCTGGTCGCGGGCGGCGTATTCAACGTCGTGCTGGTCCCCCAGCTGGTGCGCGCGATGCGCAACGACGCCGACGGTGGTGAGGCGTTCGCGCAACGACTGCTCAGCCTCGGCGCCCTGGTGCTCGCCGGCGCCACCGCGGTGCTGATGGTGGCCGTGCCGGTGATCGCCCGGTTGGCTTTCGACGGGGCCCTCTTCGAGCCCGAGCTGGCCACCCAGCGTGAGTCGGCGTATGCGCTGATGTTGTGGTGCATGCCGCAGGTCTTCTTCTACGGCACGTTCGTGCTCGTCGGTCAGATGCTCAATGCGCGGGAGCGCTTCGGCCCGATGATGTGGGCGCCGATCGTGAACAACCTCTTGGCCTGCGCACTGCTCGGCGGCTACGCGTTCGCCTACGGCACCTCCAACGGCACCGACGGTTTCACCGGCGTCCAGGAGGCATTGCTGGGCGGTGGTGCGACCCTGGGGATCGCAGTGCAGACGTTGGTGCTGGTGCCGTACGCCCGGGCGGCCGGTTTTCAGTTTCGTTTCCGCACCGACCTGCGCGGTGTCGGCCTGGGTCGCACCGTTCGGCTCGGCGCCTGGACGCTGGCCTTCGTCCTGGTCAATCAGGTGGCCTACTTCGTGGTGACTCGGCTGGCCACCGCCAGCTCCACCGAGGCAGCACTCACCGGCGGCGAGGCCAACGGGGTCGCCGCCTATCAGAGCGCCTTCTTGGTCGCACAAGTGCCACATGCGGTGATCACGGTGTCGCTGGTCACCGCGACGATGCCGATGCTGTCCCGGCTGGCAGCAGACGGCAAGCTGCGCGAGGTACGCGCCGAGACCGTCTCCACGCTGCGGCTGGTGCTGGTCGCCATCGCACCGGTCGCCACCGCGCTGGCCTGCCTTGGCGGCGCTGTTGCTGCCGTGTTGTTCTCCTACGGCGCGCTCGATGGCAACACCGCCAGCCTCGGCTACACGGTGGCCGCGTTCGCTCCAGGGTTGTTGTTGTTCACCGTGCACTACTCGGTGCTCCGCGCCTTCTACGCCCAAGAGGACACTCGTACGCCGTTCGTCGTGCAGCTGGTCGTCAGCGGCACCAACATCACCCTTGCGCTGCTGCTCACCGCGGATGCGCCGACCGAGCAGGTCGCCACCCGGCTGGCGCTGGCCTACGGGGCGGCGTACCTGCTCGGCACCACCGTCTCCACCGTCGTTCTCGGCCGACGACTCGGCGGCGGCGCGCTCATCGACCGTGCCCTGGCCGCATTCTGTGCTCGGCTTGTGGTCGCGTGCGCGGCAAGCGCCGGCTGCATGGTGGCGGCCCAGATGGGTCTGGACCGGCTCGGTGTCGAGGTCGAGACTGACAGCGGTGCAGTTGTCACATTGGCGGTCGCGGGTACGGTCGGGGTGCTGGTCTATCTGGTGGCCGCGCGGCTGCTCGGCCTCCGCGAGGTCCGTCAACTGTTCGGCGCGGTGGTTCGGCGTTGAGCGGTTACCGCTGACGATCTGGCCGCAACCTCTAACATGGGTGTCTCTGGGCAGGAAAACACCCATGCCTAGCGCGACGATGCAGACGACGAGGACGGGGTGCACGCGCAGACGCTGACTGCCGGCATGCAGCTTGCCGGCCGCTACCAGATCGAAGACTTGGTGGGTGAGACCCATCGGGCCCAGATGTGGCGCGCCGAAGACGACGTGTTGAACCGCTCGGTGAGCGTGCAGGTGATCGGCGGGCAGGATCCCGCCAGCGAAACGTTCCTGGTGGCCGCCCGGCGGGCGACCGCGGTGGAGGACCCCCGCTTTCTGCGCGTGCTGGATGCTGCCCGCGAGAACGACTATGCCTACGTCGTCCGCGAGTGGGCATCCGGGGTCTCGCTCGACAACGTGCTGCGCGCCGGACCGCTGTCGGCGGTGCGTTCGATCTCTGTCGTCCGTGAGGTCGCCGAGGCGGTGGCTGCCGCACACCGTGCCGGTGTCCAACATCGACGGATCGACCCGGCGCGCATCCTGGTCACCGACGGGGGTGCGATCCGCCTGCTCGGCCTTGCCACAGACCAGGCGCTGCACGCACCCGCCGACGACGTCGAAGGCTCGAGCGATCTGGGTGAGCGGAGCGATGTCACGGCCCTGGGCTCACTGCTGTACGCCTGCCTGGTCGCACGTTGGCCCAGCCAGCGCGACGGTTCGCTGCCGGCTGCGCCGACCGAGCACGGGCGGCTGCTGCGGCCCCGTCAGGTGCGCGCCGGCGTTGACCCGGCGACAGATGCGGTATGCGACCGCATCCTCGACATCGGCGCACGCCATGGGGACGACGGCCTGCGAACCGCCGACGAGGTGGCCCGTGAGCTCGGGGTGCTCGTCCCACTCGACGAGACCACGGGTTCGTTTGCCCCACCGGCAGGCGAGGACGACGAGACCATCCCCCGTGGGGTGATCCCGGTGGTGCCCGCCGCCAACGGACCGCCGCCGGCGGTAAACAGGCTGCCACCGCCGCGAACCACGCAGCGGACACCGGTGGCATCGGTGCCCGCGGCGCCGCGTAGGCGTACCGGCGCTCGTCTGCTCGTGTGGGCAGCGATCGTGCTACTGGCGGGTCTCGTCGCAGTGTTCGCTCTGCTGGTCCTGCCGGCGGGGGTCCCGGGCCCGGGCGGGGCAGACACCGGTGCTGATTCCCGAGCCGCACAGGCCGCCGGTTCGCGGGCCCTGAGCATCGCCGATGTGCAGGACTTCGACCCGCTGGGCAACGGTTCGGAGAACCCCGACACTGTCGCAAACACCTTCGACGGTGATCCGGACACCGCGTGGACGACGGTGGGTTACTACAGCGAGCTGAACCTGCAGAAGGCCGGCGTCGGACTGCGCGTGGACCTTGGCGAGGCTCAAGAGGTGAGCAAGGTCGATCTCAGGCTCGTCGGCCGTCCGAGCACCATTGAGGTCTACGCCGCCCCAGCCGGAAACAGCACTCCCCCCGAGTCGGTGGAGGACCTCGAGTTGCTGGGCGAGTCCAAGCGGGCCGGCACGACGGTGTCACTGCCGGTCCGGCCGACGTTCGAGACGCAATACGTGGTGGTGTGGCTCACCGCGATACCTGAGGTCGAGGCCGGCACTCGGAGGGGCTCCGTCGCCGAGATCACCGTCCGAGGCTGAGACGTTCGGTGCGAGGCGAGCAGCCAGACGACCGCACCCTCGTGCAACGCCATGTCGCAGGTGACGCCGAGGCTTTCGGATGGCTCGTCGCCCGCCACCGAGACCGGCTGTGGGCTGTTGCGCTGCGCACCCTGCACGACCCAGATGAGGCCGCCGATGCGCTACAGGACGCGCTGGTCTCGGCTTTTCGTCGCGCCGAGAGCTACCGCGGTGACGCCGCGGTCACCACTTGGCTGCACCGCATCGTGGTGAACGCCTGTCTTGACCGGGCACGACGACAATCGGTGCGTCGCACGGAGCCACTCGCCGACGAACCGGACCAGGCTCACGAGCACACCAGGCGTGCGCAGATACCCGCCACTACGTCGGACGCGGTGGAGACCCTGGCCGAGCAGTCGGCCCGCCGCGACGCCGTGTTGGCCGCATTACGCGCGCTGCCACCCGAGCAACGCACGGCGCTGGTGCTGGTGGACATGGAGGGCTATTCGGTGCAGGAAGCCGCCGACCTGATGGATTGTCCCACCGGCACAGTGAAGAGCCGCTGCTCGCGCGGGCGAGCCAACCTGCTGCCGCTGTTGGGCGCCTGGGCCCCGGGGGGCCACCGGGTGGGCGTGACGGAACCGTTATCAACGCCCGGACGTCCCACGGACAAGGAGGTGACCTGATGTCTCGACCCGACAATCCGCACACCACTACCGAACAGTTGGCCGACTTGCTCGAAGGTGTGCTGACCCCGGCGGACGAAGAGGCTGCGCAGGATCACCTCCGCGGGTGCGATGCCTGCCGCACGGACTACGACCTGCTGGCCGGGCTGCCGGCACTGCTGGCGTCCGTGCCGGCGCCGGAACTGCCACCGGCCGTGGCCAGCCGACTCGACGACGCTATCGCCGCCGAGGACGCCCGGCGAGACACCGGTCCCCGTGTCGATACCAGTGCCGCTCCCAGCCGCTCGCCCAGAAGAGAGCCCAGAAGAGAGCCCAGACGCAGCGACCGGACACGTCGGTGGCTCGTCGGCGTTGCCGCAGCCGCGGCAGCGGTGGTCAGCGTAGGCCTGGTGGGTGATGTGTGGCTGAGCGGTTTCGACCAGGGGGGTGCCAGCGAGTCCTCGGAGGCCGGCGGCGCCAGCGAGGGATCCGCCAAGGCTGCCAGCGACGATGCCCGCTCCCCGCGCGGTCTCGCCGCGCTGCCCAGCGTCGGCTCAGAAACCTTCGCCGCCGACGTGGACTCCCTCTATGACCCCGCCCGGGGCGGCTTTCCCGGCACATCAGGTCTGCCCGACAAGGACAAGTCTGTGACCCTCGCGCGGGGCCCAGACGCGTACCCCGGTCAGGTCCGGCGCGCGGCCCGCGGATGCACCGCTGCAACGCTGCGCGCCAGCGGAGTCGACGGCCGCTTCGGACCGCTGGTGGCGGTGGATGGCCGCCTGCTGGCGCGGCTAGCGGCGACCGGCCCGGCGCGCGCTGCCACCGTCACGGCGTACTCGTGCCGTGACCAGGAACCAATCGCCGCCGCGCAGGTGGGCAACGCTCGCTGACTGTCCCGCGAGGAGCGCCGTGCTGGAATCTTGGCCCTCTACAATGCGTTGCGGCAGGTGACGCCAACGAAGCCAGCGATGAGACGAGACGACGTGAGCGACGAGCCGACCCACAACGCCGACGGCGCCCCCCGCGAGGTCATCATCATCGGGTCCGGTCCAGCCGGCTACACCGCAGCGCTGTACAGCGCTCGAGCGCAACTCAAGCCCTTGGTCTTCGAGGGGTCGGTGACCGCCGGCGGGGCGTTGATGACCACTACCGAGGTGGAGAACTACCCGGGCTTCCCGGACGCGATCATGGGGCCCGCGTTGATGGACGACATGCGTGCGCAAGCGGAGCGATTCGGCGCCGAGTTGGTGCCCGATGATGTCACCGGCGTCGACCTGGCCGGCGACATCAAGATCGTGCGGACCAGCGATGGCACCGAGCACCGGGCTCGTACGGTGATTTTGGCGATGGGGTCCGGCTATCGAAAGCTCGGCCTGCCAGACGAGGACCGGTTGTCAGGCCGCGGCGTTACTTGGTGCGCAACCTGTGACGGTTTCTTCTTCCGCGACCAGAACATTGCCGTCGTCGGCGGCGGGGACACCGCCGTCGAAGAGGCCACCTTCCTCACCAAGTTCGCCGCCTCGGTCACCATGCTGGTACGTCGCGACGAGTTGCGCGCCAGCAAGATCATGGCGCAGCGAGCTATGGACAATCCCAAGATCACCCTGGCCTGGAACTCTGCGGTCGACGAGATCATCGGCGACGAGCAGGTGAGTGGTCTGGTCGTGCGGGATACCGTGACCGGGCAGGGCCGTGACCTCGACGTGACCGGCCTGTTCATCGCGATCGGCCACGACCCGCGATCCGAGCTGGTCAAGGGCCAGGTGGACCTCGATGCCGAGGGATACGTCCTGGTCGACGCGCCGACCACCTACACGAACCTCCCCGGCGTCTTCGCCGGCGGGGACCTCGTGGACCATCGATTCCGGCAGGCGGTCACCGCGGCGGGCACCGGTTGTGCTGCCGCGATCGATGCCGAGCGTTGGCTGGCCGACCTGGATGCGGCCAGCTGAGATCCTCGACGGGGAACACCGCACGGTCGATCACTGTTGTCACCATCTGGACGACGACCAACAGACACCAAGGAGAATTTCGTGGCCAACACCTCACCCGTCACCGACGACGACTTCGCCCAGACCGTGCTCGCCGCGGACAAACCTGTGGTGGTCGACTTTTGGGCAGAGTGGTGTGGCCCGTGCCGCCAGGTCGGCCCCATCCTCGATGAGATCGCCGGCGAGCACGGTGACGACATCACTGTCGTCAAGATGAACGTCGACGAGAACCCGGTGACCCCGGCGCAGTACCGCGTGACCGGCATCCCGACGATCAACGTCTACTCCGGCGGCGAGGTCGTGAAGTCGATCGTTGGCGCCAAGCCGAAAGCTGCGCTGCTCTCCGACCTCGGCGAGTTCATCAACGCCTGACCGGCGAGCTAGCGAGCAGGAGACCCGCCGCGGGTCCGGTGCGACAGTGCCGGGCCCGGCGTGGGGTCCGGCTGCACCACACCGCGCACCCTCTCCCAGGCTTGCTCTACGACATCCTCGACGCCACTTCGCCATGCGTTCAACGCGCGCACATCCAGTCGCACCCGCGGGCTGGTCGGATGCTCGCGTACGACGGTGAAACCGCAAGCCAACCAGAAATCCAGCGGGGCCAGGCAGCCGCCGAGACCGACACCGTTAGGGCCGACGCCGTGAGGGACGCGAGAAGCCCGTGCCTCTACCGCCCGCACACGCGGTCGCCGCACGGCCTCTCGGGCCACCGCGTGCACCAGCGCCCGACCGAGACCGACTCCCCGACAACCGACGTCGACATGCAACGCAAGCACGGTTAGCGCTGCACCGCCGGTGCGGGCAGGCACCGCATAGGTGACGTAGCCGGCGACAGGCCGGCCGACCGGGGCCGGTCCAAGCCCGCTGGCCGGCTCGGGTGTGGCCCCGGTCCCGGCGCGGACAACGATGCCCGCTGCCGTGCCGCTGGCCAGTGCCTCGATCCACCACCGCCGCTTCAGCCTGGTGAGGTCAGCCTCGCCAGCGGTTCCGCGACCGTCACCGTCCAGCTCACCGCGGTCGACGAACCGCTCCCACCGCAAGCACGAGGCGCAGGCGCCGGGCAATTGGGCCAGGTCGGCAGCCGCCAATGCCTGGTGACGACGACTCACGAGACTCCTCCGGCTCGCTGAGATGGTGGGTGTACCGCAACGAGCACACCGCGTACGGCATCGTAGGACCAGCAGCGGACCGAGGGAACCGCGGCAGCACGGTGCAAGCCAGCACGAGACGGAGGGACATGACCGCGGACAAGGATCCGGTGACTGGCGGCGTCATGCCCGCCCGCGGTGTCTCTCGACGCACCCGCCTCGACTCCTGGGTCGATCGCTACGCCACCCGCACGCATGGCATGACCGCCTCCGAGATCCGGGCACTCTTCGCGGTGGCCAGCCGACCCGAGGTGGTGTCCTTGGCCGGCGGGATGCCGTCCATCGATGGGTTGCCGTTGGCCAGCGTCGCCGACTCGGTCTCCCGCTTGTTGGCGACCCGCGGGGCGAGTGCACTGCAGTACGGCTCTGGCCAGGGTGATCCGGTGCTGCGCGAGCAGATCTGCACGGTGATGGCGCTCGAGGGCATCCAGGCACACCCCGACGACGTCGTCGTGACCGTGGGCAGCCAGCAGGGACTCGACCTGGTGACCCGCATCTTTTGCGATCCCGGAGACACGGTGGTGTGCGAGGCGCCGAGCTATGTCGGGGCGCTCGGCGTGTTCCGGGCGTACGAGAGCGCCGTGGTGCACGTCGAGATGGACGACGCCGGACTCGTGCCTGAAGCCCTGCGTCATGCCCTGGCAAGCGCAGCTGCACGCCGTGCCCCGGTGAAGTTCGTCTACTCAGTGCCGACGTATCACAACCCGGCTGGGGTCACCCTTACAGCGCAGCGCCGCACCGAGGTGCTCGACATCTGCGCTGAGTTTGACGTGCTGCTGGTGGAGGACAACCCGTACGGTCTGCTCGGCTTCACCGGCGAACCGATGCGCGCGATGCGAGCCGACGAGTCTGAGCGGGTCGTCTATCTGGGTTCGTTCTCCAAAACGTTCGCCCCAGGCTTGCGGGTCGGCTGGGTGCTGGCGCCACATGCCGTCCGGGAGAAGCTGGTGCTCGCGCAGGAATCGGCGACTCTGTGCCCGCCCACGATGTCCCAAGCTGTCGTGTCCACCTATCTCGCCGAGCATGACTGGTGCGGCCAGATCAAGGCTTTCCGCGAGCTCTATCGCGAGCGGCGGGACACCATGCTTGCAGCGCTGACCGAGCACCTGCCGGCACCCGTGCGGTGGACCCGCCCGGACGGTGGCTTCTACGTCTGGGTCCAGCTGCCCGAGGGCCTCGACGCGCAGGCGATGCTGCCGCGGGCCGTCACCGCACGGGTGGCCTACGTTCCCGGCACAGCGTTCTATGCCGATGGTTTAGGCAGCCGGCACCTACGCTTGTCCTACTGCTATCCGACACCCGAGCGCATCCGTGAGGGGGTCCGCCGCCTCGCCGGGGTGATCGCTGCCGAGGTGGAACTGCGCGAGACCTTCGGTGCCAGTCTGCCGCCAGGTGCAGGGGCACAGCACACCTACGAGAGACCGGGACCGGATCAGTCGTGACCCAAGCAGCGGCCACCGACCAGGCCACGAGCACGGCCGCCGCTCGTATCGTCGTGCTCGCTGGTGGACTGTCTCATGAGCGTGATGTCTCGCTGCAGTCCGGCCGCCGGGTTGGTGAAGCGTTGCGCCGGCGAGGTCTCGATGTCCAGGTGCTCGACGTCGGTGTCGGGCTGCTGGACACCCTCCGCAACGATCCCCCTGACTGCGTGTTGCCGCTGCTGCACGGCGAGACCGGCGAGAACGGTGCGTTGCGTGAGGTGCTGGGCCTGGTGGGCGTGCCATACGTCGGCTCAGACCCGCAGGCATGCCGGCTGGCCTTCGACAAGCCGGTAGCCAAGTCGCTCATCGCCCGCGCCGGGGTCCGCACGCCGCCCTGGCTGGCGTTACCAGCCGAGACCTTTCGAGAGTTGGGCGCCGCTGCGATCATGGCAGCTGTGCTCACGCGCCTTGGGCTGCCGCTGGTCGTCAAGCCCGCACGCGGAGGCTCCGCTCTGGGTTGCAGCGTGGTCCGCACCGAGGAGGAGTTGCCCGCAGCCATGGTGGCTTGCTTCGCCTACGACGCGGTGGCGCTGGTCGAACGTATGGTCGCCGGCACCGAGGTAGCCGTCACCGTGCTCGCCGACCCAGAGCCGCGGGCGCTGCCGCCGGTGGAGATCCGGCCCGACAGTGGCGTCTATGACTATGCCGCCCGCTACACTGCGGGGGCCACCGAGTTCGTGGTGCCGGCCGAGCTCTCGCCTACCGCCGCCGCCGCGTGTGCCGAGGTTGCCGTGACGGCGCACAGCACGCTCGGGCTCCGGCACTTGTCCCGCTCCGATCTGTTGGTCGACACCGACGACCACGTCTGGTTCCTCGAGGTCAACGTGGCACCGGGGATGACCGAGACGTCCCTCGTGCCGCTGGCGCTGGACGCTGCTGGGCTGGACGTCGGCGCCGTGCATGCGGGCCTGGCGGACGATGCCATCCTTTCAGCCGACGAGTCTCTGAGTCAGTAAGTCGATAAAGCCGTTTTAACTCTCTGCCGCTGGGTGCGGATCCAGGACGCTGATTATCCGCTCCAGGTCGTCCAGCGTGGCGAACTCGACGGTGATGCGACCCTTTCGCTTCCCGAGGTCGACCCGCACCCTCGTATCGAGGCGCTCAGACA